>CAUQLO010000020.1:0-28764 GCA_963518725.1 uncultured Veillonella sp.
TAAGGCAAGAACACCTTCTTTACCATATTGGCCTGCTGGAATGTAATATAATAATTCTTTGCTCATGATAAACCTCCTCATAATAAACAAAAAGACTCCAAGAAACTAGGTTTCTTAGAGTCCTCATTGACTTAGTATTATATTATGCGATTATAGTAACATAATCAATTAAGTCTGTCAACTCATTAGTTGACTTTTGCAAGTTCTTCTTTGACAATCGCATTGACTAACTTGCCATCTGCACAACCCTTAGTCTTTGGCATAACCAACGGCATAAGGTCACCCATCTTAATTGGTGCAGTTAGGGTGGAAATCGCTTCTACCACAATGTGACGAATTTCTTCTTCACTTAATTGGGCAGGCAAATATTTGGCTAATACTTCCATCTCTGCTTTCACTTGAGTAACTAAGTCATCACGATGACCTTTCTCAAACTCAGCTAAAGAATCTTGACGAATTTTCATCTCTTTCGCTAAAATAGCGATAACATCTGAATCTTCTAATTCAATTTTCTTGTCGATTTCTGTATTTTTTATGGCGCTATTTACCATGCGAATGACTGAAAGAGCCACTTTACCCGCTTCGCGAGCTTTCATCGCTTCCTTCATATCTGCTTTAAGCTGATCTTTTAAGGACATGTTGTACCTCCAAGATTGACTTACGCTTTGAATTTGCGTTTTCTTGCTGCTTCAGATTTTTTCTTTCTTTTTACGCTTGGTTTTTCGTAATGTTCGCGTTTGCGTACTTCAGATAAAACACCTGCTTTTTGGCAGGAGCGTTTAAAACGACGAAGTGCACTTTCAAGCGATTCATTTTTACCGACTTTAATTTCTGACATCTATATCCCCCCCTCCAAAACGTATAATGGAAGTGCAGGTAATTTATATACGCACATATAGATATTATAAGCAGTTGACCTACATTTGTCAAGACTACTCCCCTATAGTTTCTAGGATTTTATAATTTTATTTTCATGCCAACACGGAATACTATCCTCGAAAGATCGCCTGCGCTTGTTGTATTTCGTAGCGCAATTTTTCTTCATCAATGGTGAGAAGTTCTTTATCTTTCATCACTACTTTACCACCTACTACTACAGTGTTAGCATCGGATGAGTTGGCTGCATAGACTAAAGAGGCTACGTCGTTATAGCGTGGTTGCCAATGTAATCCAGATGTATCGTAAAGAACAATATCTGCTCGGTATCCTGCCTCTAATACACCAAGATCATCATAATCTAATGCTTTGGCTCCCATTACAGTTCCTAATTCCCATGCTGTTTGCGCAGGGATCGCCAATGGATCGTATAAACGAGCTTTATGTAGCATAGCTGCCAATCGCACTTCTTCTAACATATCCGCATTATTATTGCTAGCCGATCCATCTGTTCCTAGACCTACGACAATTCCTTTGGCAAGCATTTCAGGAACTGGTGCAATACCACTGGCTAATTTTAAGTTCGATTGTGGATTGTGCGCCACACGAACAGATTTTTCTTTCATAATATCCATATCTTCGTCAGTGACATGCACACAATGCGCCGCTAAACAACCTAAATCAAATAAGCCTAAATCATTCATGTGAGCAATTGGAGTTTTACCAGTGGCTTTCACTACATTGTCCACTTCCCCTTTTGTTTCACTTAAATGCATATGAACTTGGGCGCCCAAATCATGGCCTAATTGCACCACTTTTTCCAAATATCCATCTGGGCAAGTGTATGGCGCATGTGGCCCCAACATCACTTTAATTTGATGTTGATTATATCCATGATAATTGAGGAATAATTCCTTGCTTTCTACCAAGGCTTGCTCCGCCGTAGGAGCTACCCCTGCCATGCCACGAGATAAAACGGCGCGAATGCCCGTTTCTTTTACAGCCTCTGCGGTTTGATTCATAAAGAAGTACATATCGCTAAAGCATGTGGTACCAGAACGGAACATTTCTGCAATGCCCAGTTGTGTGCCCCAGTATGCCAAATGATCTGTCAATTTAGCCTCTGCCGGCCAAATCGCTGTTTGTAACCAATCCATCAGTTCTAAGTCGTCTGCATAGTTACGCAATAAACCCATAGCAATATGAGTATGCGTATTGATTAAACCAGGTGCAGCGAGCATGCCTTTCCCATCAATCACTTCCTTAGCTTGAGGAACTGCATCATTGGCAACAAACTCTTTAATATATCCATTTTCGATGACAATGGCTGTATCTCTTAGAATCGTCTTTCCTTGTAACACATCTACATGTGTAATCACTACATCAACCATGGTTAACTCCTATTTTAATTTCGTTTCTTGTAATCTACGAATGCTGTCTGTGAAAGGAGGTCGTAACACCCCTTCTTCAGTAATTATGGCCGTCACCAGTTCGTGAGGCGTTACATCAAAAGCTGGATTTAATACCTCTATATCTTGTGGCGCCGATGGCACACCTTGGAATTGCAATACTTCTTGAGGATTCCTCATTTCAATAGGAATGTGACTTCCTTTTTCCATCGAAAAATCAAATGTACTATAGGGAGCCGCCACATAGAATGGAATACCGTGATGCTTTGCCAAAACAGCCACACTATAGGTACCAATTTTATTCGCCACATCACCTTCTAAGGTAATGCGATCAGCGCCTACAATAACAGCATCAATCAAACCTTGTTGCATGGCATAGCCCGCCATATTATCCGTTTGTAATGTCACCGGAATACCATCTTCATGCAGTTCAAAGGCCGTTAACCGAGATCCTTGTAATAGAGGTCTAGTTTCATCGGCGTACACACGATCAAGCTTACCTCGGGCATGTACTTCTCGGATGACACCCAAAGCCGTTCCAATCCCCGCCGTTGCCAAGGCTCCTGCATTACAATGAGTTAATATGCGATAGGACTCTTTTTCTTGGAATAAGGTGGCCCCATGCTTTGCCATGCGACCATTGAGCTCTAAATCTTCAGTATCAATAGCCGTCGCTTCTTGCACGAGGAGCGCATCTAACTCGCTAATATCACCTTTGAAAGTATCCACCACATGCAATACACGATCGATAGCCCACATTAAATTCACCGCTGTCGGTCTTGTTTGTCGCAATGTTTCTGCAAAGGCTCTGAACTCAGATAAAATCTCTGCCCTAGCGCCTCCTCGATGGTGACTTTCACGGAAAGCAAGAATTAAACCATAGGCCGCAGCTACACCAATCGCAGGAGCGCCACGAACACGGAGCATCTTAATCGCCTCTGCCACTTGACGCCAATCTGTACAATGCACATACTCCACAGATGTAGGTAATTTCGTTTGATCTAAGATAATAACTTCAGAACCATTCCACTCAATACATTTCATGATGTTCCCTCCATAGAAACAAATCTCATTAATGTGTGTCTTCAATGAGTAATGTTTGCATATCTTCTTTTGAAAAATGGTATTTTCCATTGCAATAATGACATGTTAATTCAGTGACTTCATCTTCGGCTAATTCCTTCTTATCATGCATCGGCAAGCTTGCTAATCGATCAAAGAAACGCTCTCTACTACATGGACAAGCAAAATGAATGCGCTCATTGTACACTTCTTGTACGGTAAAACCGTCTAGAATACGCTCCATCAACTGTTCTGCATTAGGACGTGCTTTCAAATAATTGGTCACTGTTCCAATTGTTTTAAGATTCGCCTCAATTTTGTCGAATGCATCATTCGTCACACCTGGCAAGGCTTGCACTAAAAAGCCACCTGCTACGATGGTATGGCAATCTGGATCCACCAACACGCCTAAACTAAGTACAGAGCCAACTTGCTCAGACATAGCTAGATAATAGGCTAAATCTTCTGCCACCTCACCAGTTTGGATAGGACTTTGAGACGTATAGTTTTGACGAAGTTTCGTAAACCGAGTTACTTGTACTTCTCCATTGCGCCCTACCGCAGCTCCCACATCCAACTTACCTTCACGCATTAGTGGTACATCCACATGGGGATGATCCACATAGCCACGAACAGTATTATTGCTGAACGCATCGACGTGAACAATACCTAACGGACCATCGCCACGCAAGCGAATACTTACATTTTCATCATTTTTAAAATCACCGGCCATCAACATAGCCCCAGTCATAGTACGACCAAGAGCTGCTGTTGCTACAGGCCACAAATCATGGCGAACTCTCGCCTCTTCTACGGTATCAGTCGTTACGGCAATGGATAGTCGCAACCCTTCCGCTGTTGTATAACGTTTAATAAAATCCACGGATATCCTTCTTTCTACATAGATTCCAATAGATTGATCATTTCGATAGCACCCATAGCGCAATCGAATCCTTTGTTGCCTGCTTTTGTACCTGCCCGTTCAATGGCTTGTTCAATATTCTCAGTAGTCACTACGCCGAACATAACAGGAACACCGGATTCTAAGGATACATGAGCAATCCCTTTTGCCACTTCGTTACATACATAATCGTAATGCGTAGTAGCACCACGGATGACAGCGCCTAAGCAGATAACCGCATCATACTTACCAGATTTTGCCGCTTTTTGTGCGATCAATGGAATTTCAAAAGCACCTGGTACCCAAATGGTAGTGATATCGCTGTCTTGTACGTCATGACGCAACAAAGCATCTTTCGCACCGCTGATCAATTTAGATGTAATAAACTCATTAAAACGAGAGCCGATAATAGCAAATTTTTTACCTGTACCTATTAATTTACCTTCTTGAATCATTGTCATTCTCCTCTATTTTTATCAGACATATTCAGACCTGAGCACATTATACGCTAGGTATTTCCTTCATATATTGTATTACAACATATGGCGCATTTTTTCTTTTTTTGTGTTCAAATATTTTGCATTAATGCTATTGGCCTTAATTACAATAGGAACACGTTTAGTTACAGTAATGCCCCAACGCTCTAAATCTTCTTTCTTTTCTGGATTATTCGTCAACAGCTTAACACTCTTCACGTCTAATTCGCGCAACATTTGTGCCGCTAAGGAATATTCACGCATATCTGGTGGGAATCCTAGTTTCACATTAGCTTCCACTGTATCGTAGCCTTCGTCTTGTAATGTATAGGCTTTGATTTTATTTGTTAATCCAATACCACGGCCTTCTTGGCGCATGTAGATGACAATGCCTTCCCCTTGTTCTTCAATGGAGCGCAACGCATTTTCTAATTGTTCTCCGCAGTCGCAGCGATGAGAACCGAACACATCACCTGTCAAACATTCGGAGTGAATGCGCATTAACACATCGGATTTACCTCGTACATCACCTTTTACGATCATGAGATGCTCTTTATGGTCCACTTCATTTTTAAATATAATGATGCGGAAGTTTCCGTATTTTGTTGGTAACTTAGTTTCAGCAGCAATGCTCACCAATTTGTCATGACGTTTTCTGTATTCCACTAAGGCTTCTACAGAGGTGATTTTTAAATCGTGCTTTTTACTGAAAGCCAATAAATCATCCATACGAGACATATATCCTTCATCATTGGTGATTTCACAAATTGCAGATGCTGGGTACAAGCCCGCCAATTTACACAAGTCAATAGATGCTTCTGTATGACCTTGGCGCACTAAGACGCCACCTTCTTTGTAGCGCAATGGGAACACGTGACCAGGACGACGGAAGTCTTCTGGTTTTGCTTTCGGGTCGATTAGCTTTTGCATCGTAATCGCTCGTTCTTCTGGTGAAATACCAGTGGTCGTATCCACATGGTCTACAGATACGGTGAAAGCTGTTTCATGGTTATCTGTATTTCTCTCCACCATTTGAGGAATACCTAAACGACGTAGGTCACTTTCCAACATAGGTGTACATAATAGTCCTCGTGCCTCTTTGATGATAAAGTTTATACTTTCACGAGTGGCAAATTCAACGGCGATGACCAAGTCACCTTCGTTTTCTCTGCTTTCATCATCAACTATTATAACAGGTTTACCTACCTTTAAATCTTCAATTACTTCTTCAATGGAATGTAATGTATAGGACATGTATATCATCCTTTCTATAAAAAGCCGTTACTTAACAATGTATCCATCGTTACATTTCCCTGTTTACTCAGTGCCTCTTTAGGCCCTTTCATAAAGTGTTCAATATAACGACCGAAAATATCTGTTTCTAAATTCACTGTAGTCCCTATGGAGGCATATCGTAAAATGGTATTTCCAATGGTATGAGGAATAATGGAAATTTCAAACCAACTTGGTCCCACCTTAGATACTGTCAGACTAGCGCCATCCACAGTGATGGACCCCTTGTAAATGACATAATGTAATATATCGGAATCGGTGGTGATGCGAAACACAATGGAATTTCCCACGTGGTCCTTCCCGATGATAGTACCTTGTCCATCCACGTGACCCGCTACGACATGACCGCCAAATCGTCCATTGGCCGCCATGGCACGTTCCAAATTGACCTTGCTTCCTGTGGATAGCTGTAAGAGGGTGGTCATCTTCACGGATTCTGGCATGACATCCGCCGTAAATCGCCCTGCCCCTATGGTGGTTGCCGTTAAGCACACGCCGTTCACCGCCACGGAGTCTCCGATTTTTAGATCATCGAAAATGACAGCGCCAGCAATCTCAAGGGTTAAAGAACTTTGAGAACGTTTCACACTTTGTACAGTCCCTATTTCCTCAATAATCCCCGTAAACATAGACGCCTTCCCTTCCTTTTCGATAACTAATCATCTTCATATTGTCACCTACTGGCATGACCTCGTGAATATCTAATTGCACAGATTCCTCTAAACTAGAAAATCCTAAGCCACCCACCGAAGGTGTAGCGCCGATACCGCCAATGATGCGGTTCCCAATATAGGTCACTAACTTATCAAAGGATTTGGTTTCCACAAAACTCGCCACCACTTGGCTACCGCCTTCAATGAGCAAGCTCATACATTGACGAGCGCCCAATTCTTCTAGGATAAAGGAAATATCTAGGCCTCTTTCATTAGACGGTGTGACGATAACTTCTGCCCCTTTATCACTGAAAGCCCCCATTTGTTCTAATCCGCAATCTTCGCCTACAAATATAGTAATCGCTCGATTCGGCACTGTCCAAATTGTCGCATCCAGTGGCGTTCTACCTTGTGAATCTAGGATATATAAATGTGGTTGCTTCTCTACCATTTCCTGTGGCAAGCGACAACTTAGTAGGGGATCATCCGCTATAATCGTGCCTACCCCTACTAACATGCCATCCACTTCTTTACGGATACGATGCCCATCAATGCGTGCCTCTTCATTGGTAATCCATTTCGATTCACCACTGGCGGTGGCAATTTTACCATCCATCGACATGGCAGACTTCAAAATGACAAAGGGCTTACCTGTTTTAATATAGGTAATGAAAGCCTCATTCATCTCCACACAAGCTTGCTCTAATACACCTACCTCTACGTCGACACCCGCTTCTCGTAACATATCTAACCCTTTTCCCGCTACTAACGGGTTAGGATCAATCATACCGATAACGACACGAGTAATACCGGCGGCAATGACCCGCTTCGCACAAGGCGGTGTTTTCCCATAATGAGCACATGGCTCTAGGGTTACATATAGGGTAGCACCTTTTGCATCCATGCCGGCTTGATGCAGCGCATACACCTCAGCATGAGGTTCGCCCGCTTTTTGATGGTACCCTTCTCCAATAATACGACCATCTTTTACAATGATGGCTCCTACCATTGGATTAGGGGACGTACAGCCTCGTGCTTTTTCTGCCAAATCAATGGCTTTTGCCATATATTTTTCATCAGTTGTCATATGTATCATGGCTCACCTCTACACAAAAAAGGGACTATATACATAGTCCCTTTAGCATTCCAAATATTTGATAGCCTACCATGTAGCTATCAATATACTGTCTTTTCCCATCCAGACTTTACTGTCGGTTCCGGAATATCACCGGATCTGCTCCTAAGAGCTTGCGGACTATTATACCGCCGGTCAGGAATTGAGGTTTCCCTCGCACCTTGCCTCAAAGACTCCATTATTTGATGTTTGTTCTTATTTTCTAAGATGAGTTTATTGTATCATAGATTTCTTGATATAGCAATGAACATTGCGATTCTGCTTATCTATATCACAGACTTTCTAGTATAACTTGTCACATCAGTACCAAGTTTTTCGTACAACTCTTTTACGGTAAGTTCTTTTTTCATAACTGCTTGTAACTCTTGTTCCGTTACACCAATAAAAGCAATGAAATCTGCGCGACCATAAGCACTGTATGCTGGTTTTAACTCTCTATCAGGAATCGTAATAAAACCAACAATATTAGATTTACGCTCTATGTCCATGCCAACAGTTTGTCCTGTATAAATATATTCATATGGCTTAAAGATTTCTCCATCTTCTTTAGTACTTCTCGCAAGAGTCTGTAAAATACCAACTACATTTTTGAGTTCTCTTTCTTCATCCTTATAGGCATCTTTCTTTAACTTAAACGTAAATTCCATACCAAATCCATTTTTCTTCAGGTCTTTACTTTTCTTATCATAAAGTTCAGTTAATCCATAGGTAACATATTTATAATAGTCCCCTCCGTCATAAATGGTGACTCTATCTAAAGGATCAGGACCTCCTAGGTCCCAACGAATCATAGGAACATAATTCGTATGAATCGATTCACTAGGATACACACGCTCTACTGCGTTATCTATGACTTCCATTCCATATTGATGTACTTTTTCCGTAGAAGAGGTACCACTATAATCACTCTCTTCCGAAGAAGCGGTACCATAATATTCAGTTTCTTCCGTAGAAATACTGCTAGCTCCTTTGGTTGCTACACCATCCATAGCAAAGGATCCTAACCATGTCATCCCCATAATAGCTGTTAATAGTAACACTTTTTTACTTACTTTCATTGCGACTCCTTTTTCTATACTTACAAAATAGTCCATATGTCTATTATATCAGACCACTTGTTATCTTCCTATGAGATACTTTAATCCTTCTATTCGTTGTAGTAATAGTTCTTTCATAGCTTGCATACGTGTTGGCGTAACTAACTCATGCTCTGAATAAACTTGTCGTAATAATTCTGGCACTACCTCTATCAATCTCTCTATACTTAGGGCTGTAATAGGATATTCGATGTATTTGATTTGCTTATCGTGCGTAGTGGTAAATGGTTGCGAACGATAAGCATAAAAGGGCTTATCTACTGGTATTTTATATTCGTCATACCACAGAGAATTACCGTTATCAAAAATCGGTGCTACACCTAGATACTCTAATGTACTAGAATCTCTTAAAAATCCGAAATTACCCCAATGCCTATCATCATTAAGCGTCATATAATCCACTAAAATCATGGCATCTATATCTCGGCGATAATTAGGAATCCCTAACTCTTCACATTGTGTTAGTAACGCTTCATATTTATTTGCTTTTTTATGCAATCGACCTACCACTGACCAGGCAGGAATAAACTCTATACTTTCACTGGTAAATATAGGGCATACACAGACATATTCACCATTTTCCATTTGTCTTAGTTCATACTGCACATGACTTATGTTAGTAGTATCTAGCAACTTTGACACAAATACTTCATTAAATGGTTCCAACTGCAAAACATTGCCCGCTTTCATCAATAGTAATTGATTATTTTCGCGTATCCACATTTGACGTAGCGAACCATTAACCGATGTGTTAGGTGTGACATCGTTGAAATTGACCTGTTCCTGTTCTCGAATGAAGATTGAACTTTCCTTGAACGGATTCGCAAAAAAATTCACATCATTCCAAGATAAATCCTTATTGACAGGCTGTAACCAATAGTGATCCGATACACTTAACTGAAAGGATTTAATAGACAATTCTAGGGAATCTTCTGCATCATATGCTGACAATAATTGAGACAAGTTTTTCCGACTATAGGGGATAGAGCGATGGGTCATAAATTCATATAATGCCGATTCTTGATTTTGTTCAGAATGCATATTTAACGGTTTATGTTCTTCATGAATCATACTAGTGATCTCTTTAATTTTATGATTCTCTGTCAAGGTCATCGTTAATACAGGCACATCTTTGTGCATTAATACATATTCTTTACCCATCATAGTCCTCCTCTCTATCGTAGTAAATGATACCTTAAGTATACGTTGTTTACTGGAAAAAATCTATCTATTTCATGAACTACACAAAAGAAAAGCAGCCCCAAAGGAACTGCTTTTCTAATATATAAAACTTACTGCTTCAAGAGTTATTTAGAACATGCATCTAATAGGTAAGCAATACCGATGAATGGAATGCCTGCACGTTCGCCTAAACCGATTTCACATGTGGAGCTAGAGCTTACTCCTAGTGTAGCCCCGTACTCTTTCACTTCGTCGCCCAAATCGCGTGTAGCAGAATGGTTCAATTCTGGTGTGAAGAAACCTTTTTGTCCTGCGAAACCACAGCATGCAAAGGATTTAATATTGAATACTTCATCAGTACATGCACGTGCGATAAGTTCAATATATTTTTCTTTACCCACTTTTTTGATTTTACATTGTTTATGAACGATAACCCGTTCTTTACATTTTACGATATCTAATTTCGGCACGATATGAATGTACAAGAATTCAGATACGTCTAGGATTGTGACAGATTTAATGTGTTTGAAAGCATGGGAGAAACATGCGGAGTGATCAATCACAACTGGATATACACCACCGCAACTAGCTTCTAATAAAGCATTTTCTAAATCACGCAACGCCCGTTTATCGATGTCTTCATAGTTTTCAAAGCTTAATCCACAGCATAAGTTTTCAATATGAGGTGGATAGATTACATTGTAGCCTGCTTTTTTGCACAAGTTTTCCATTACTTGTTGTAAACTACGTGTATCTTTTTGTCCTTGGTTCGGTTTAAATGCACGGTTTGCACAAGTACTGAAGTACACCACATTGTCATTGCCCACTGTATTGCGTTGATTTTTCAAAGTATGACGGTTTGCTTTTGGCAATGTAGTTGGTGCATATGGTGTTACACCTGTCAATTCATGAGCACCTTTTGTAATTTTAGAAATCAGCTTATTGGTAATCACTTTACCTGCTGCTCCGCCTAATGTAACGCCCATACGAGCTGCTGCCAAGGTAGCTGGGAAGTTGTCATAAATAGCTTCTGCAATGCCGTGTCCTTTTGCTGTTACTTTACGAACGGACAAGGCAATTTGTGCTGTATCAATACCTAGTGGACATAACATAGAACACATAGAGCATGCTGCACATGTATCCACACCATAATATTGATAGCCTTCTGCTAATGCATCGGCTTCCGCATGTTTTCCTTCTTGGCGAAGACGTGTTTCTTCACGGACTAATGAAATACGTTGACGTGGTGTCAATGTCAAGTTTTTAGATGGACAGTTCTTTTCACAGAAACCGCATTCGATACACATATTGAACAATGGATCGATAGCTGCCATCGCTTTTAAGTTCTTTTTATATACATCTGGGTCATCTGTAATGATAACATCAGGGTTAATTAAATAATTAGGGTCAAATAATTCTTTGATACGGCGGTTGACTTGATATGCTTTCACACCCCACTCTAATTCTACGAATGGCGCCACCATACGGCCCGTACCGTGTTCCGCTTTGATACTACCTTCAAGGGCTGCTACGCGCTCAGCCATTTCTTTCACTAGGCCACTGAAATTATCTCGTTCTCTAGGATCATTCAAATCTGGAGTGATGATAAAGTGTACGTTACCACTTAAAGCATGACCGAAGATGATACCATTATCCATAAAGTCATAGGTATGGAATAATTCAGTGATCATTTCGATGCCTTTTACGAAGTCTTCAATTTTAAAGCATACGTCTTCTGTAATAACTGTAGAGCCAGATTTACGTTGACCAGCGGCGATTGGCAACAAACCTTTACGAATATACCACCAAGAATTATATTCTGCTGGATCTGTGGAATACAAGCTAGGAATAATAGTTGGAATGTCTTTTAATTGGTTTTTAATATATTCTACTTGTTCAGCTAATTCTTGTTCATTATTACTCTCAGATTGGAACAAGATACAGCTAGTTCCCTCAGGCACCCCACGTACGAAATCAGGCACTTGCTCAAGGTTTTGCACACTCTTCAAGCTAAGGTAATCCATCATTTCCGCAGATACAACGTATTTACGGCCCATGTTAGCTAAAGTAACAACAGCGCGAGATGCATCGGATAATTCTTTGTAGAATACAAGACCACAGGCTTTGAATTTTTTATCTTCTACTGTGTTATACACCACTTCAGATACAAATCCTAATGTACCTTCAGAACCGATGAAGATGTGGTTCAAAATATCTACGATATCTTCAAAGTCTACTAATGTATTAATGGAATAGCCTGTTGTATTTTTAATTTTAAATTTGCGTTGGATTAATTCCACTAATTCAGGGTCATCAAAAATCCATTGGCGAAGGTCTAATAAACCTTTCACAAGATCTGCACGAGATGTTAAGAAGGATTTCACACTAGCTGGGTCGCTGGTATCTAAAATAGTGCCATCCACTAGTACCACACGAACAGATTTCACTGTTTGATAGGAGTTTTCTACGGTACCACAGCACATACCAGAGGAGTTATTGTTGAAAATACCACCTACTAATGCACTAGCGATAGTAGCTGGATCGGGACCAATTTTACGACCGTAAGGAACTAATTTTTCATTCGCATCAGAGCCGATAACACCGCAGTCACAACGCAATGCTTTGCCCCCATCGAGGACTTCTGTGCGTTTAAACCCATCATTCGCCACAATCAATACATTATCACTGGAACATTGACCAGATAAAGACGTACCAGCTGCTCTAAATGTAACTGGTGTACCATAGCGGTTAGCTAGTGCTAACAAGCGCACTACTTCTGCTTCATTGTTTGCTTTCACCACAACTTCTGGCACATAAGAATAACAAGATGCATCTACACCATACGCATAGCGGTGTAAAAAATCTGTAAATACTCTGTCAGGACAAATCGTAGCTGCCTCAGTAGCAAATGAGGAAAAATCGTAACGTAACGGTGCTTTCATAATAGGACCTCCTAATGTTACTATGTACATATGAATCAATTTGATGCACTTCATCAAATTAACATAGAAAACTATGTCTTATGTATAGCTTATCATAATCAACTAAAATAGTAAATTATTTATTACTAATTTTCCTATACTCTATGATAAAAAATCATAAATGTTTTACAAAAGTTTATTTTTTATATATAATAGTAAGGAATGAAAGTAGGTGAAAACATGCACGTATTAGGGGAACACGTATTAATTGATTTATATTCCTGTATTGATGAAAAAATAGAATCTCCCTCTATCTTACAAGAGGCTATTATAAATGCGTTATCTATCACCAATCAAAATGTGGAAGAACTAGATTGCCAAATTTTAGAAGATGAAATATTCTTGGTGGCTGTATCACATCACTGCCATGTCATTATTCATGCTTATCCTAACATTGGCTATGTAGCTGCAGATATTTACACCTTCGAAAAATCTGTAGAAACAAAAGTGATTATGAAAGAGTTACAACGATCTGTGGGCGCTGAAAAAGTAAAGGCTACTAGCATTCGTCGTGGTGACTTTGGCAATGAAAGAGATATGAAACCGCGCAAGCGTACATCTCTGACTGCTATGGGGAGAGTGACGCGCACTCGCACTCGATTGACAAAAACAGGTAAAAACATTACTTCTAAAGGCGTCAAGGCTATCAAGAAAGTAATGGGCAACAACAAATAATATCGAACATAGTAACGGCTAGGTCCAAATTGGACCTAGCCGTTATTTTGTTCGATATAATGTATTGCTATAGAAAGAGGCTGAACCCCGTGTATGATGCACTAGGTTCAGCCTTTTTGTTGAAATAGATCTGTATTCCATTATAATTGCAACGATAATTTTCTACCGCTAGGTTCATACGCAGTGATACGGACCCCCGCTGTTTGAAACAATCGTTTCGATGCTTGTACTTCTCGTGTATCTTTATAATCATCGCGCCAATAAATGACTTCTTTAATGCCACTTTGAATGATCGCTTTGGCACATTCATTACAAGGGAACAGGGTCACATAGATTTTACTGCCCTCTAAGGAACCACCACGATAATTTAAAATCGCATTGAGTTCACTATGAACGATGTAAAAGTATTTATTATCTTCGTCGCGATTGCGATTCCACGAAAACTCATCGTCATCACATCCCAAGGGCATGCCATTGTAACCGATGGATAAAATCTTATTATCATCACTTACAATACAAGCTCCTACTTGGGTATTAGGATCTTTCGAGCGCTGCCCTGCCAGCATGGCAACGCCCATAAAGTATTCATCCCAACTAATATAGTCCTTCCGCTTTTCCATGGAAAACCTTCACTTATTTGACTACAATGTTAATTAATTTTTTAGGCACTACAATCACTTTTACAATCGTTTTACCTTCTGTAAACTCTTGTACCCGTGGTAATGCTTTCGCTGCTGATTCTAATTCTTCTTTCGATACAGACACAGAAACAGTCAATTTATCACGAACTTTGCCGTTCACTTGGACAGCCACTTCTACTTCATCCACAACTAAGGCAGATTCTTCGTATACAGGCCAAGCTGCTGCATGAACAGAACCTTCGAATCCGCATTCATGCCAGATTTCTTCTGTAATATGAGGAACAAATGGAGCTAGCAATAATGTTAATGTTTCAACTAATTCCTTTGCTAAATCGCTTTGTACTGATTCATGGTTGTCTTTGAATTGGTACATAGCATTCACCAATTCCATAACAGTACTGATAGCTGTGTTAAAGTTGAATTTACCATCTAAGTCTTCTGTAACTTTTTTGATAGCACGGTGTAATTCACGGCGCAACGCAGTTTCATCTTTGGATAAGCTTTCACTATGTCCCACTGCACCTAATTGTTGATAGGTGTCGATAATACGCCATACACGGCCCAAGAAACGGTACGAACCTTCTACCCCTTGGTCACTCCAATCAAGATCACGATCCACTGGTGCGGCGAATAAAATGAATAAACGAGCTGTATCTGCCCCGTATTTAGCAATGATTTCTTCTGGAGATACGACATTGCCTTTAGATTTAGACATTTTAGAACCTTCTTTTAATACCATGCCTTGTGTCAATAAGGCTTTGAAAGGCTCATCCACTTCTACTAAACCGATATCATGTAGTACTTTCACAAAGAAACGTGCATATAATAAGTGCAAGATCGCATGTTCAATACCGCCGATGTATTGGTCTACGTTCATCCAGTATTTAGCGATTTCTTTATTAAACACTTCTTTGTCATTACGAGCATCTGTATAGCGTAAGAAATACCAAGAAGAATCGATAAATGTATCCATTGTGTCGATTTCACGTCGAGCAGGACCACCGCAGCAAGGGCATGTTGTGTTTAGGAAGCTTTCAGATGTGGCTAATGGAGAAATAGCACCGCCGTCAAAGGATACATCTTCTGGAAGTTTTACAGGCAATTGATCCTCTGGCACTAATTGTTCTCCACATTTTTCACAGTATACAACTGGAATTGGGCAACCCCAATAGCGTTGGCGAGAAATCAACCAATCGCGAAGACGGAAGTTCACCGTTTTACGACCAGTACCTTGTTCAGTGAAATAATCACCCAATGCTTGACGTGCTTCTTCTGATGTCTTTCCAGTGAAATCACCGGAGTTCACCAATACACCATCTTCTGTGAATGCCGTATCTAAGGCATTGAAATCCAAATCTTGAGCATGATTTTGAATCACCCAATTAACAGGCAAATCATATTTTTTCGCAAATGCGTAGTCTCTTTCATCATGCGCTGGTACGCCCATAACAGCGCCCGTACCATAGTCTGCCAATACATAGTTAGCAATCCAAATTGGCACTTCTTTGCCCGTAATTGGATGTGTCGCATAAGAACCTGTGAACATACCAACTTTTTCTGCTTCTGTGGAAGTACGTTCAATGTCGCTTTGGTTGCGCAATGTTTCGATGAAAGCTTCTAATTCAGCTTTGTTAGGAGCGTCTTGAATTAATTCTTTTACATATGGATGTTCAGGAGCCAACACCACATAGGACACACCAAATAATGTATCTACCCGTGTTGTATAGACTTCAAAGGATTGATTAATTTTAGGTACATGGAAAGCAAATTGTGTACCTTCACTGCGACCAATCCAGTTGCGTTGCATTGCTTTTACACGGTCTGGCCATTGGTTTAATGTATCTAAATCTTCTAATAAGCGATCTGCATAATCAGTAATTTTCAAGAACCATTGTTTTAAATCTTTTTTCACTACATCGTTGTCACAACGCCAGCATTTGCCATCAATAACTTGTTCGTTTGCCAATACAGTGTGGTCATGTTCACACCAGTTCACTTTTGCTTCTTTTTTGTAAGCTAAGCCTTGTTTATAGAATTGTTGGAATAACCATTGTGTCCAACGATAGTAATCATCTTTACAAGTCGCTACTTCACGGCCCCAATCATAGGACAAGCCCAATTCTTTTTGCTGGCGAGTCATGTTGGCAATATTATCTAATGTCCAATCTTTAGGAGATACGCCATTTTTAATCGCTGCATTCTCTGCTGGCATACCGAAGGCATCCCATCCCATTGGATGTAATACATTAAAACCGCGCATTTTTTTGAAACGCGCCACTACATCACCGATGGAATAGTTACGCACATGACCCATATGTAAATTACCAGATGGATATGGGAACATCTCTAACACATAATATTTTTCTTTACTTGGGTCATACTCTGTTTTAAATACTCCAGATTCTTCCCAATATTGTTGCCACTTTTTCTCAATGTCTTGTGCCACGTATTTCTCGTACATGTTATGCCTCCTCAATTGTATGTATTAATACATTTAAGTATACTCCAAATCTTAGTCTTTAGGCAAAGACTTTTTTTCTTTAGACTCTGTATGCGGTTTCTTAAACTTCAACACAATCTCTTTGCCATCCTTCGACACTTTAGTCACTTCTATTCCGTCTTTGTCTTTGGATTTTTTCTTTTTATCTTTTTTGTGTTTCTTTTCTTGTTTGGAATCTTTTTTTACGTCTTTCTTAGTCTCTTTTTTAGATCCTTTTTTGGCATCTTTTGACTCTGAAAGTGATTGCTCTTGTTCAGACTTAACAGTAGCTGCTCCGTCTAAGGCAAAGCTCATTACCGGCCATACATCACTAGCTTCAAAGCCTTTCCGCCATGCTGCCACTCCAGCTAGTTGCAACTCTTTTACTAGTCCTAACTTATAACTTAAGGACTGAGGATCTTCAAACCAAATTTTTGTAAGAGTCCCTTCGTAAGGTTTCTTCTCGTCGTAGATGCCATACACACCATTCGTATTGGTGAGGGCCAAATAATTGCCTTTTAATCGGTCATCCCAACGCATTACATCTCTGTATTCACGTTCTAACTCCAAGGCTTTCGTCATAGATAGAGTTTTACTCTTTGCTTTGCCTTGCCAGGATCCTTTCACAGGAACGGACCATTCACGCATATAGAATGGCACACCTAGTACTAGTTTTGATGGCGGTACTTCTGAAAGCATCTGCTCCGTATGGCTACGCACCCATGGATAAGATGCCACCGGTCCAGCCTTGTCACTTGATGCCCAAGTTTCATCATAGGCCATGAGCACCACATAATCCACAGCATCAGCATAGGCCTTGCGATCATAGACTAAGGACCAATTCTCACTATTCGAGTATCCCGTTACATCTATGGAACTATGTAGATTATTGTCCCGCAAGCCTTTTGCTAAAAAGTCAACGAATTTGGTTAGTTGCCCTTTATCCTTGTAATGCACATTTTCAAAGTCAAAGTTATACCCATCATACCCGTATTCTACCGCGTAATTGATGAGTCCTTGTTTGTACCGGTCCCACTGGGATTCGTTATTCAAAATTTTGCTAGTCATATCGGGGTCGAACTGATTCGTGATGAGTGGCCACACACGATACCCCTTCTCCTTGTAACCATTCACGTATTCATAAGATAGTTTAGTGCTCGGTTTCAAGCCTGTCGTATCTAATTCAAACAAACTAGGGGACATAATGGATGTACCCTGTTGTACATATTTCTTGTCATACGCCGTTTCTGACACAATGGGATCAAATACCATGGTAATCGGTAAGGTGACTTCTTGTTTTTCTGGTACTTTCAACAAAGGTCCCGTATATTGTACTGATTCCGTTGTCGAACTCGTATTGGAAAGCGATGGAAATGGAATGTGTATCGTTGCCTCTACCATTTGATAGGACGATACCAAACCCACTACTGAGATTCCCAACACCATATGTTTCATGTATTGTAACTGTTTCATGTATTGTAACTGTTTCATAAGCGCTCCTTTAACCTTTATATTATATCACATTTCCCTCATATATTGGGAATACTATACTATTTCTATGAAAATTATGGTACACTACAAAGGTAGGAATATTATCATTCACATCACAACAATAAGGAGGTACTATGTATCAATATTTATTTTTCATCGGTGGCTTTCCCGTACGTGCCTATGGATTACTTCTTGCCTTAGGCATCATAAGCGCTGCCATCGTAGGTTACTTTATTATGAAAAAAGATGGCCGTGGATGGGAAAAGCATATGGTGGACTTCACCATCACCGTTGCTATTGCTGGTATTATCGGCGCCCGTTTATGGGATGTGTTCTTCTTTGATTGGGGATATTACCATAATCATCTATTGGAAATTCCTTTTGTATGGCAAGGTGGTATGGCTATCCAAGGTGGCGTATTATTAGGGGCTATTGCCGGTATCTATTATTTAAAGAAACAGCAAGTTGATCCATGGGCTTTTGCCGATTTGTTCGCACCTGCTCTTATGGTGGGTCAATCTGTAGGCCGTATGGCCAATGTTATGAATGGCGATGCCTTTGGTCATCCTACAGGCGGCAATTTTGGTATTCTCTATCCAGAAACTACCTTGGCATACCGTACATATGGAAATCAACCTTTGTGGCCTGCTGAAATTTGGGAAGGTCAAGTGGACATCATCCTATTTGTGATTCTACTCTTAGCTAATGTATTCCCTCACAAAAAGGGACAAATATTCTGCTTATATGCCTTCTTGTATTCGGGCTTGCGATTCTTCTTGGAATTTTTACGAGGAGATTACGTCAACCTTACATTAGGCTTTAAATCGGCACAAGTGACAAGCTTAATTGTCATGATCATCTCCTTCGGGATTTGGCTATACCTTCACTACAAAGGGACAACAGATACGCATGTATTCCCTCCTGTGAAAGGCAAAAAAAGTAAATAATACGAACATGAACAAAAACAGAGAAAAGCCATCTAGGTCTTTTCTCTGTTTTCGTATACGTATCTAATCCTTATGCCAATAGATGTTCTGTTTCAATTAATTGTTGTAAATCTTCCAAAGCACGTTGTGCAATTAAGGCATTTTTCTCTTTTTTCTTGCGCACTTTTGCACCCCATGGTTCCATGATACCAAAATTGATATTCATAGGTTGAAAATTCGATCCTTCATAAGCGCTAATATAATGGCTCAATCCACCGAGGGCCGTTGTTTTAGGGAATGTAACAAAGTCTTTTCCTTCCAACATACGAGCCACTTGAATGGCTGCCATCATACCAGCTGCAGCGGACTCTAAATAGCCTTCTACCCCTGTCATTTGACCGGCAAAGAATAATCGTGGGTCTGCTTGCAATTGGAAGGCATGATTCAATAACTCAGGAGAATTAATGTACGTGTTGCGATGCATTACCCCATAACGAATGAACTCCGCCTGCTCCAATCCTGGAATCATTTGGAATACTCGTTTTTGCTCGCCCCATTTTAAATGGGTTTGGAATCCTACTAAATTATACATAGTAGCCTCTTTATTTTCTTTGCGTAGCTGCACCACCGCATGCCACTCAATATTATTGCGAGGGTCTACAAGGCCCACTGGCTTTAGTGGTCCATAGCGCAATGTATCTACCCCACGGGATGCCATAATTTCTACAGGCATGCAACCTTCAAAATAGATTTCTTTTTCAAAATCTTTTGGTTGCACTACATCTGCTGTAGTAAGCGCTTCATAAAAGGCGTCATATTCTTCTTTTGTCATAGGACAATTTAAATAATCTGCATCTCCTTTATCATAGCGAGATGCGGCAAAGACCTTGTCATAATTTAAGGTCTCTGCTGTCACAATAGGAGCCGCTGCATCATAGAAATAAAAATCTTTTGATCCTGTTAATTCTTTAATCTTAGTACCCAGTGCTTCTGATGTTAAAGGGCCACTTGCAAAGATCACAATGCCTTCACTAGGAATCTCTGTGACCTCTTCATGAATAACAGTAATCAAAGGGTGTTCTTTAATACGTGTTGTAACCCTCTCACTGAAAGCATGACGATCTACCGCCAAGGCGCCTCCCGCCGGAACTTGGGTTGCATCAGCGGATTCCATGATTAAAGAGTCTAGGCGACGCATTTCTTCTTTCAATAAGCCTACTGCATTTTCAAGCGTGTTGGCCCGTAGGGAGTTAGAACACACTAGTTCCGCAAATTGATCCGTATGATGTGCTGGGGATGACACTTTCGGTCGCATCTCATAAAGATGAACTGGTATCCCCCGTTTAGCCAACTGATAGGCTGCCTCGGAGCCAGCGAGACCGGCCCCGATAATTGTTACAAAGTCTTTCATTCTGTATCTTCTTTCTTACTTCTAGTTTTACGTTTTGGTCTTGTTTCGCAATCAGGATTGGAACAAAACTCTTTTCGATTGCCATTTTTATACACTTTTTCAGCCATTAAACTGCCACAAACTGTACATGTTTTGTCGATTGGCTTATCCCACATGGTGAAATCACACTCAGGATATCCTTCACAGCCATAGAATAGACGGCCTCGTTTTGATTTGCGTTCCAAAATCTCATGGGATTTACATTTAGGACATGTAACACCGGTGCTGACTGTTATGGATTTAATATTTCGACAGTTCGGATAATTGGAGCAAGCTAGGTATTTTCCATATGGACCTAGTTTATACACCATTTCATATCCACATTTTTCACAGAGAACACCGCTTTTTTCAGCTTCAATTTGAATTTTTTCTGCTGATTCTGCTGCATACAGCTCCTCTTCAAATTGTTCGTAAAATGCGTGTATGACGGCTTCATAGAAATTAGTACCCTGTGCAATATGGTCCAACTCCTCCTCCATAGAGGCAGTAAACTTAGTATTGATAAACTTTCCAAAATGAGTCGTTAAAAACTCAACCACTGCAAAGCCCAAGTCCGTAGGCACAAATTGTTTATCTTTCCGCTCTACGTAATTGCGCTTCAAGATGGTATCGATGGTGGCCGCATAGGTACTTGGACGTCCAATACCTTGCTCTTCCAAAATTTTAATCAACCCTGCCTCTGAATATCGACTTGGAGGCTGTGTAAAATGTTGAATCCCTTCCATAGATACTGGCATAATCCGTTGACCTTCCTCAAAATGAGGTAATGTAGCAGATGCATCTTGTTCATCCTTATTGGCTTCTTCATAGACTTCTGTGAAACCCGTGAATAACACACGTGATCCCACTGATTTTAATGTATACTCACCGATAGTAAAAGTCATCGTTATCGTTTGCGTTTTTTGTGGCGCCATTTGACTCGCTAAAAAGCGATTCCAAATTAAAGTGTACAGCTTTAATTCATCCCCAGATAGATAAGGTGCCACCATCTTTGGAGGTAATTCTAGCATAGTTGGTCGTATGGCTTCATGCGCATCTTGTGCATTGGATTTCGCTCCAAATACATTGGGCTTCGATGGATAAAATTCAGGCCCATACGTTTTCATAATATAGTCTTTTGCCTTATCTTGCATCTCTTTGGAAATCCGTGTAGAGTCTGTACGCATATAGGTAATTAAACCGACATGACCATAGCCACCAATTTCTTTACCTTCATAGAGATGTTGTGCAGCAGCCATCACTCGCTTCGCATTCATATTTAATTTGCGAACTCCGTCTTGTTGCATCGTCGATGTAGTGAAAGGAGCTGGCGCTTTACGGCTGCGTTGACGTGTTTCTACAGAGTTTACAAGACCTTCTTGCTTAGCGATAGCGCTGACAACGCTGTGGGCTTCTTCTTCATTAGATATCTCAAGTTTTTCGCCGTTTCTATGCGTTACGGTAACTGGGAATTTTTCTTTATTATCAGTCTTGTATTCCCCTTCAATAGTCCAATATTCTTCTGGAACAAAGGCTTGAATTTCACGTTCTCGTTCACAAATAATGCGCACCGCTACCGATTGTACACGTCCCGCACTCAATCCTTTACATATCTTTTTCCACAATAAAGGACTTAGTTTATAGCCTACAATTCTATCCAAAACACGTCGCGCTTGCTGAGCATCTACCATGTGCATATCTATGGCTCTAGGATGCTCCACCGCCTCTTGAATCGCACTTTTTGTAATCTCATTGAAAGTCACCCTGCATGGTGTAGTGCCATCCATGTTTAAAATATGCGCTAAATGCCAAGAAATTGCTTCTCCTTCACGGTCCGGGTCAGTTGCCAAATAGACTGCTTTAGCCGTATCAGCTTCTTTACGCAAATCTTCTATTACAGATTTTCTACCTGGTACATTTAAATACCGTGGCAAAAATCCGTTTGATATAGAGACACCCATTTGCATTTTCGGCAAATCACGAAGGTGCCCCATGCTAGCTTTTACCACATAATCACTACCTAAAAATTTTTCAATTGTTTTTGATTTGGCAGGGGATTCCACGATGATTAATGTTTTCCCCTCCTCATTAAATGTTCTTCTAGGCTCTACAACCACTGGCTCTGGGCGCATGACTAAAGGTCTTTTTTCCGGTTCTTTAGAACGCCCTTTCTTTTCTTTTACTTCGTCTGTATCTGTTTTCTTCGGTCCTGTCACAAAGGATCTAGTTATAGCCAAAAATAGTTCCTCCCTTATGTATGAGTCACATATCCTTGCGAAGTATGTGTTACTAATTGTTTCAACTCCAATTGTAACAATACAGTATGAAGATTCGATAAAGAAACTCCTGTCCTATGCACTAATTCCTCAATGGATGTCACATGGTGACTCGTCATGGCAGAGAGAATTTGTTTCTCTCCTTCTGTGATTGTTACATTTGATTCACTCTCCATGTTACTATACTTTGTGACTTTTTGCCAATCATATTCCTCTAATACTTGATCGGGATCTGTTAACACATTGGCACCTTGACGTATGAGCCAATGATTTCCATCATAATTATGACTCAACACATTCCCTGGAATGACGAATACATCCCGTCCTTCATTGACTGCCATATCGGCGGTAATTAAGGACCCACTACTGGCTTTGGCTTCCACCACAATGGTTCCACTTGTCATGCCACTGATGATTCGGTTTCGTAAGGGAAAATGATGTGCTTTTGCTTGTATATAGGGTCCATATTCTGAAAGTAGGAGCCCTTCTTTTTCTAAAATTTCACAAAATAAGTTTCGATTACTCCGTGGATATACCACATTTAACCCACAGCCCATAACGGCAATTGTCGGCGTTGTCCCTTGTAAAGCCCCTTCATGACTAGCACGATCAATGCCCATAGCGCCACCGCTCACAACAATGACTCCTGCATTAGACAGGGATTTGCCAAACTGTCTAGCTACCTCCACTCCATAGGTAGAGCATTTTCGCGCCCCCACCATGGCAATAGATTTATCAATCCCTTCCAATACCTTTGTATTCCCTCTCACATATAACAGACAAGGACTATGATAGATTTCCAGTAATGACGGCGGATACAAGGGTGATTCCTTGGTAATTACTTCTATACGATTACGTTCTAAATTATCTTCTAATTCTTCTAAAAAATTTTCATCAATAGTCCTATGATTTTCATCAAATAATTCATATTTACAACCTAACGAAGGGTCCACCGTATGATGTATCACATGATGCCATGCTTCTTTCGGTGTTTCGTAATATTCAAATAAGCGCTCCAAACTAGCATTTCCTAATCCATTTACATGTTGAATGGCACTGGCATAGATTTCCTCTCTCATGTCATACTCCTTCCTGTGATTGCCGATAACTAAGGGCCTCCGCAATATGATTGGCTTCAATATATTTAGAAGATTCTAGATCTGCTATCGTGCGTGCCACTTTGATAATTCGATCATAACTTCTCACACTTAAATGCAGTGTTGTGAAAGCTGTTTCTAGCAAATCTTTTCCATCCTTAGATAGATTGGCATAGCCTTCAATATCTTTATGGCTCATATGGGAGTTCAACTCAATCCCAGTCCCCCGAAAGCGTTCTTCCTGAATACGTCGTGCACAGACTACCTTTTGTCTAATTTCTGAGGAGTTACTTTCATCCTGTGGCGCATTAATTTCCGTTAACGTAGGACGTTCTACAGGGACTACTAAATCCATGCGATCCAAAATAGGCCCCGATAAGGTCCGTTGATATCGCTGTATTTGCGTGACTGTACAAGTGCATCGATGGTCCTCAGCAGTACCGAACCAACCACAAGGACAAGGATTCATGGCCATCACAACAATACAATCACTAGGATAGGTAATGGCCATACCCACTCTAGAAATATGCACAACACGTTCTTCCAAGGGCTGTCGCAAGACCTCGATTACCGGTCGTTTGAACTCCGGCGCCTCATCGAGGAATAAAACACCCTTATGAGCTAAGGTAATCTCCCCTGGCTTCGGTGTTTGACCGCCTCCTACCATAGCTACCAATGTGCTTGTATGATGAGGGCTTCTGAAAGGTCGTATACGCATCAATCGTCCACTTGTTAACAATCCCATCACACTATAAATACGGCTCACCTCTAATTGTTCTTCTTTCGTTAAGGGCGGTAAAAGTCCTGGTAAACACTTTGCTAACATCGTTTTACCAGACCCTGGAGGCCCTGTCATCAATAGATGATGACCACCTGCAGCAGCTATTTCCAAGGCTCGTTTTCCCATATATTGACCTTTTACCTCGCTTATGTCAGTCACATCTTGTGTAATTTGATGAGTATTGTCAGAACATGTTTCTCCTTGATTCTCACTGGATGACATCACAGAAATTGCTTCACCTTGTAAATGTTTCACCACATCAGATAGGGATCTTACACCCATAACGGGTAGAGTAGATCCACTTTCAGCTTCTCTCAAGTTTCCTTCAGGCACATAGATATCTAAAAAAGGAACTGTATCTACGACAGCGCTTTCAGACATGGTCATTCCCTGCGCATGGCATAAGCCCATGACCATCGATAACATACCAATTACCGGCTGTAATGATCCATCCAAAGAAAGTTCCCCTATATACACATGGTGGTCCCAAGCAACAGCTTTCTTGGATTTAGAGGACTTTTTTTCCTCATCCATAGCCGCTAAAATTCCCATAGCAATGGCCAAATCCAAGGATGACCCATCCTTTCTCACATGGGCTGGCGCTAGATTCACCACGATGCGCTTCATAGGAAACTGAAAGCCTCCATTTTTAATGGCGGACCGTACGCGCTCTTTTGCTTCTTTCACCGATGTGGCGGGTAAGCCTACAATGTCAAAACTAGGCAATCCTGGGGTAATATCTACCTCCACAGTAACAAAATATCCATCAATACCATTCACACATAGTCCATGCGTTTTTGCATACATCTTAGGCACTCCTCTCCATTAGAACTTACAATTTACAACCTTTTAAATGTCGTACACAAGGTTCAGCCTGTTCTCTTACATACACTTCTATGACGTCAAATCGCAGTATGTCATAGGAAATCTCCTCTGTGGCTAAAAATAGTGAAATCACCCGCCGTATATGTTGTCGTTTCTTCCAGTTCACAGCCTCACAAGGCAATCCATAGGTATCCGTTCTCCTTGTTTTTACCTCTATCACAACTAGGGTATCTTCCTCTTTGGCTAGTACATCCACTTCTCCAAATCGATACCGTATATTTTGTTCCACAATTTCGTAGCCTTGGTCTAGCAAATACTTTACAGCTAACTCTTCTCCATACCTTCCCAGTTCAATATGATTCATAGGTGCCTCCTTACTAGTACCATACGTCTATTGCTAATGAAAGTAAACAGTGTAAACCGCACTGTTAGGAGTATGTAATACTAACAGTGTTACAATCTATCTATATCGCTCGATATTAAGCATGCAAAAAAGCGGAATGTGAATTATATATCAACATTCCGCTAGTTCCCATAAGGGTCTATATTTTTTTATTAGATCTCTTCCACTGGTTTTCCTGCCACAATGGATTTAATCGGTTCAAAACTATGACGATGCAATGGTGTAATACCTAGGTCTTTAATAGCTTGCTTATGGACATCTGTATAATATCCTTTATGGATAGCAAAGCCAAATCCTGGATACTCTTCGTCCATCGATTCCATGAAGCGGTCCCGCGTTACCTTCGCTATAATGGAGGCAGCCGCAATGGACGCACTTTTAGCATCCCCTTTAATCAAAGATTCTACCGGCACCTCTAGGTCTGGTAATTTCATCGCATCGGACAAAACCGCCTCTGCCTGTACAGGCAAATTGCGTATAGCTTCATACATCGCTTGTCGAGTGGCTTCATAAATATTGAGTGTATCAATGATGCCCGCCTCATAGGATACACAGTGTACTGCCACTGCTACTTCCATAATTTGATCAAACAAAGCATCTCGTTTTTCTGGCGTTAGCTTTTTGGAATCGTTCAACCCTACTAGCTTGCAATGAGGTGGTAAGATAACGGCTGCTACTGTCACAGGCCCTGCAATAGGACCTCTACCCACTTCATCCACACCAGCTACAAGGTATTTGCCTTCTTCGTAAAAGCTTTCTTCATAGGTGTACATCGCCTCTAAGCGCTGTTGCTCTTCCAAAACTTTCTTCTGTTTACGCAGATAGACTCCCGCTGCGTTTTTTACAGATTCACGACTATCTTCTAATGCCCATTGCACATAGTCAAAAGGGCATTCCCCTTGCAGTAAATTTTTAATATCTTTAACCTTAAGTTCCTGAAACTCACTCTTCGTCAACATAGTACGGTTCCTCATCGACGCCATCAAAGGTAATGTATCCTAATTTATTGTTTCGGTAATCTGTTAAGATCACACGGCGCACCTTGTCATAATCCACGACACCACCGCTCACCAGACAACCACGACGACGGCCAATAGCCTCTAACATGGTATCGACAGATGTGCGCTCCTCTTCTGTCAATTTATAGCGCTCATGTAATAAAGTCGGTTCATGCTCTTCTAAATACGCCAACAACTGCTTAATCACAGAGTCTAAATCATACACATCATCGGAAATAGCTCCTGTCATCGCTAAGCGTGCCGCCGCTCGTTGGTCTTCAAATTTTGGCCATAATACACCTGGCGTATCTAACAATTCCAAATTCTTACCAACTTTAACCCATTGTTGACCTCGTGTATGACCTGGTTTATTGGCAGTTCGTGTCGCTGCAGAACCAGCCAATTTATTAATTAATGTAGATTTTCCTACATTGGGAATGCCCAAAATCATGGTGCGCACTGTGCGCCCTTTAATACCTTTTTTTAGCCAACGATCGATGATGGGCTGTGCTAAGGATTCTACAGTTTTCACCAACTGTTTATTGCCTTTGCCATTTTTAGAATCAATAGCAATGGCATGGATGCCTTCACTTTTGAAGAACTCAATCCATTCTTTTGTCGCTTTCGGATTCGCTAAATCACATTTATTTAAAATCACTACATGTGGTTTATCCCCGATTAATTCTCGGATGACCGGGTTGGCACTACTCCGCGGAATGCGTGCATCTAATAATTCAATAACCACATCTACTTTCTTTTTATGTTCCGTAATCATACGAGTGGCTTTTGCCATATGGCCTGGAAACCACTGTACTACAGGAAAAATTTCTTGACTCATACTTCACCTATTCGTCTATTACCTATATCATATGCTCATTTTACTATTATTTTTCTGCTAACTATTATTTTTTCTTCTAATCTAATACCTTGTATGACATACTACTAGTAAACTATATACATCTTATGAAAGTATATAAAATCCACTATCAAGCAGCAAAATTTCGTCTATGATTTCATAAGTAATATGCCCTACTATTTAGCAGTTTCTAAAGGAAATAAAAAAAGGCTAGCCATAGACTTACGTCTCATGGCTAACCCTTTTAAATTAGCGTTTTTCGCGAATACGAGCAGCTTTACCAGTAAGGTTACGTAAGTAGTACAATTTAGCACGACGAACGATACCGCGACGAGTTACTTCGATTTTTGCTAGACGTGGGCTGTGAAGTGGGAATACACGTTCAACACCAACGCCAGAAGCGATACGACGAACTGTGAAAGTTTCACGAACGGAACCACCTTGACGGTTGATTACCAAACCTTCGAAAACCTGAATACGCTCACGGCTACCTTCCACAACTTTTACGTGTACTTTTACAGTATCACCAGCGCGGAACTCAGGAATGTCAGAGCGAAGCTGTTCTTTTTCTAATACATCAATAATATTCACGATTTTTTCCTCCTATTTTGCAGACGTTCATTACTTACACCTTATAAGCAGAGGACCATCTCAAATTAACAGTATTATTCTATCATAAATGAAAGTTTTTATGCAAGAGGGAAATTATGAAATTTGAAGCACTATTCTATAGTAGTATCAGTATATGAAAAGTTAAATGCTCTAACCGGCAAGATGTTAGCTCTATATTTTAGTTTTTGATCTTTTTTATCATATCTAAAT
>CAUQLO010000021.1:0-28241 GCA_963518725.1 uncultured Veillonella sp.
CATGGAACAGATTTTTGGGTGCGCCACGTGGTAGTCCCAACCATCACAGATAATCGCGATCGCTGGTATCGGCTTGGTTTCTTTCTAGGTGCTTTCAAACATTTGAAAGCCGTAGATTGCTTACCTTACCACGTCATGGGGGTTAATAAATATGAAAGTCTTGGCATTTCCTATCGACTAGAAGGAATCCCGCCCCTCTCAAAAGCTGACGCACAGCGTGCACTCCGCGTTGTCCTTTCTGGAATCCGCGACTACCGCAGAGGCTTGTGGTGCCCCCTCAATGCACCGCATAGCTAAACTCATAAAAATACTTTCCTGATCTTTCACAAAGCGCACTATCCCTCGTGGACGGTGCGCTTTTACATATACCACGTTTAGATGTATAATAGGATAGTATTATTTCAGACTATCTCACTATGATTTCGATTCAAGTGAATCCTATGTGCACCGTTGCACCATCATAGTTTTGTATCTAAAGTTAGGAGGCATTTCATGGCATCGTCGTACATGCTACAATTACATCTTGGCGCCGTAGAAACGGTCATACTCTCACTGTTCGCCTTTTTACTAGGCACCACTATGCACAAACACATCAATATTCTACATCGTTGGGCTATCCCTGTCCCTGCCATTGGCGGTTTAACGGTGGCACTCATCGTATTTCTATTGCAAGTATCTGGTCTTATACTCGTCACTCTGGACAAGACTGTCCTCGTTCCTGCCATGGTAGCATTCTTCGCCACCATGGGACTAGTGGCACCTGTACAAATTTGTACATCATCCTTGAAAGCCATCCCTCGCTACTGGGGCATGAGTACTCTACTTGTAATCATGCAAATCACCATCGGCTTAGGACTGGCGAGTCTATTCGGCTTAGACAAACACTATGCTATTTTATTAGGCTCTTTATCTCTTGAAAGTAGCTACAACTTCGTATCCGCCTTAGGTCATGACTTAGGGAATGCTTTAAACGGTGAAACGGTAGCCCATGGCATTATTGCTTTCACTACCATCGTCGGCGTATTCATCGGCGGTCCTATGGGGCAATATTTAATCGAAAAATTCAACCGTTATGAAACAGCTCCACCACCTCCCGAGTCACCAGCACCAACTCCTGTTGGCATTATCGTCAATTTATTATTAGTTCTTATCTGTGTCAGTATCGGTATTGAAGGGTCACACTACTTATTAGATACCTTTGGATTACATATTCCTACGTTCATCGTATCTATGTTATTGGCCATTGCTATCCGTAACGGTGGCGACGCGATGGGGCAAACTTTCATCAATTCCAAAGCCATTGCTTTGTTCAGTCAAATTAGTATTACTATTTTCCTAACGACTGTATTTATGAGCATCCCTGTTATAGCACTTGGATCTCTAACCGGTCCTATGCTTGTCATCCTAGTGACACAGGTCATTGCGATTATCCTGTTTACACGATTCATCGTGTTCCCTGTGCTATGTAAAGATTACGATGGTGTTGTCATTGGTGCTGCCTTACTGGGTCACGGCTTAGGCATCACACCTAATACAGTGGCAACCATCGCTACCTTAGGCGGTCGCTATAGGAAATCTGTGAAAGCTTTCTTAGTTGTGCCTATTACAGCTACAGTATTAATCAATGTGTTTGGTATTCCTATTCTACATTGGATTATGCAGTTTTATTGGTAATCTATTTAAATCATTAACATTTAAAACTATCCCATGTGTTACAAAAGAATCTAGTTTTCAACTAGCCCCTTAGCATACACAGTGACTACAAATCTATGAAATGAAAAACCTACGAATTAGAGTATCTTCTTCGTAGGTTTTTTTATATTCACTATATACTTATCCGAACAAGCTCATTTGCTCATCTTCTGGTAAATCCCCTAAACAACCGAGTTCTACCATGCGATTGGCAATGGTTTGTGACATCTTCGTACGTCTCCGCAGATCTTTAATGGACAAGAACTCTGCTTGTTCTCGTTCTGCCACAATGGCATCTGCCACTTTTTCACCTAAGCTAGTAACCGCTACGAAAGGTGGTAGCAAGGATGTTTCATCTTTAATCATAAACCGTCTTGCTTGCGATTTGTACAATTCTACATTAGCGAAAGAATAACCTCGTTGTTTCATTTCTAAGGATACTTCTAGGGCAGACATCAAGTCTTTTTCCTTTTGTGATGCTTCATACTTATCTGCTAAGGCTTTCAGCCGTTTAAATTCCTGTTGTTGCTCCTCTAAAGAACCCATCATGATTTTCAAATCGAAAGCTTTCGCCCGAATAGAAAAGTACGATGCATAGAATGCCAATGGGTAGTTAATCTTGTACCAGGCAATGCGGAAAGCCATCATCACATAGGCGACGGCATGGGCACGAGGGAATAGATAGGAAATCTTTTTACAAGAGGCGATAAACCATTCTGGTACTTGAGCCTCTCGCATCTGCTCTTCATAATTCGTTTGGGCAATACCCTCTTTGTTCCGTTTTTCGATCCCTTTTCCTTTACGCACATTTTCCATGACGGAAAAGGCTACTTTATCTGCTACACCCTGGTTGCGCAAAAAGTTCATAATATCGTCACGAGTAGAGATAGCCTCATTCAATTTACAGGTTCCCGTTTTAATCAACATTTGAGCATTGTCTACCCACACATTAGTACCATGGGAGAACCCAGAAATCCGCACCAAGTCGGAAAAGGTCTGTGGTTTTGAATCTTCTAGCATGGCGCGCACGAATCCTGTACCGGACTCTGGTACCGCCAAGGTAGCTACTTTATCGCCCTGTAGTTGGGCTGGTGTCAATCCTAAGGCTTTCGTCGAGGAGAATAAGCTCAACGTTGCCGGGTCATCGAAAGGAATGCTCGTAGACGGTATACCTGTCATATCTTCCAACATACGAATGATCGTCGGATCATCATGGCCCAGTATATCTAGCTTCGTCATACGACCTTCGATCGAATGATAATCAAAGTGAGTGGTAATAATGCCACTCTCTTTTTTATTCGCTGGATACTGAACAGGTGTAAAGTGATGCACATCCATATCTCGTGGGCAAACCATGATACCCCCTGGATGTTGACCAGTGGTGTTCTTTACTTTTGTAAAGCCTGTAGACAGCCTTTCGATAAAGCCTCGCCGTTTTTGCAAGTCATTAGCATCTGCATATTTGTAAGCATAGCCGATGGCTGTTTTATCGGCAATGGTACCGATGGTACCCGCTCTAAATACATTGTCTCGACCGAACAATTCTTCTGTATACTTATGGGCACGGCCTTGGTAATCTCCGGAGAAGTTCAAGTCAATATCTGGGACTTTGTCCCCATGGAACCCCATGAAAATAGCAAAGGGAATATCGTGGCCATTGGCGATCAGTGGCGTTCCACAGTCAGGACAATTACGCCGTGGCAAGTCGAATCCTCCTGCATATTCCCCTTTTAGATAGAATTCGCTCCACTTACATTCAGGACACACATAATGCGGTTCCAATGGATTTACTTCCGTAATATCCGCCATGGTGGCTACGAAGGAGGACCCTACGGAACCACGGGAACCTACGAGGTAGCCATCATCTAGTGATTTCTTTACCAGCTTATGGGCGATGTAGTACAGCACACCGAAACCATTGCCGATAATACTTTTTAACTCGTAATCCAAACGGTCTTGCACCGTTTTCGGCAACGGGTCGCCGTAAATAGACTTCGCCTTCGCATAGCACATATCTTCCAAGGCTTTGTCGGCCCCTTCGATTTTTGGAGAATACGTTCCATTGGGAATAGGAATGATATTATCAATACTTTCTTCTATGGCTTTCGTATTAATTACCACCACTTGGTATGCTACATCTTCTCCTAAGTAAGCAAACTCTTCTAGCATTTCATCGGTGGTACGCATATGCTGATCCGCCTTGTCTTTAGGGTCTTTTACACCGCTGGCGGTAAGCATAATTTCTCGATACAGTTTATCCTTTGGATCCATGTAGTGTACATTGCCTGTGGCAACCACTGTCATCTGCAAAGTATCCCCTAAGGCAACGATACGGCGGTTAATATCCCGTAAGTCTTCCTCTGTTTTAAGCAGTCCTTCTTTGATGAAGTCCTTATAGTTCTCATGAGGCTGAATTTCTAGGTAATCGTAAAATTCTGCAATCTTCTGTAATTCTTCGTCGGTCGCTCCATGGACGATAGCTTGGATCAATTCACCAGATTTGCAAGATGTACCAAGCAAGATCCCTTCTCGATGGTTTTCGATGACAGTTCTCGGCAATCTAGGATATTCATCAAAATAGTTCAGATGGCTGATGGAAATCATCTTGTACAGATTGCGCAATCCCACCATATTTTTCGCAAAGATGATGATATGATGTGGCACCTTTTGGTCCTCTGTCTCGATGAGGTATCCCTCTACACCGTAGAGAATTTTTACTCCTTTTTCCAAGGAGTAGGCCTGCGCCTCTGGGAAAGCTTGCACCACACCGTGGTCTGTAATAGCTACCGCCGAATGGCCCCACTCTTTCACGCGGTTCACAATATCTTTCACCGCCACCAGCGCATTTTTCTCTGACATTTTCGTATGCAAATGAAGTTCTACACGAGTATCCTCGCGCGTATCCACCCGCTTCATAGACTCATCTTCCTCCACAGGTCGTACAGAATGTAGGTTCAACACGTAGTCTTTGACGAATTTTTCGTCATACATGACATTCCCTTTCACTTGCACTTTTCCCACAGATTTGAATATTTTCAGCAGTTTTTCTCCATCTTCAGTAGGCCTCGTAAAATACTTAATAGCCAAGCTATTATTGTCATCCACAATATGACCCGTAATAATAGACCGTTTTTTCGGCTCTTCCCCTTTTTCACGAGCTCGTTGCACCGCTTTGCTATCTTCCTTAGGCCGAATTTCTCGTATATCTAAACTGTGAAAGAACCCAGACACGACGATAGTCGTTTCTTCGGTGCGAGAGAAAAAGTCGTCCGTCCGATGCGAATCTGGTTCTTCAAAGGCAGGGCCCAACAACATGCCCTCTGCGGTCGTAAATTTACGCCGTCTCGTAGGATATGGTGACGAATTTGTTCCACTTGTTGCAGACGCATTTGGTCGATCAATAATGACTGGCTCATCGTACAAATCATCATAGTCCGATGTCGTCTTGATAGTGCCATCCTTCCCCACATAGAGCTCCACCTCGTCGAATCGGCTATCCTCATCCATATCCCAATAGATATCATGATCTGACACTTCATTAGCATGTTGCAAAAAGAGATACGCATCATCATCTGTCACACTAGGATCTTGAACATAACCCGTATAATCACACTCTTGTCTTTGAGGTATCCGAGTGAGAACAATTTGGTTCATGAAATCCCCAGTATCCACAGATTCATAGGTACAGCCGATATCATGACAAATCTCTTCAAGCCTACGTTGCACGATGGGATCTAGTTCCCCTTTAGCGGCAGATCCCCAAATATGTAATTTCCCATCTTGTAAGTAAAAGTAAAAGTCAACTTTCGACTCTCCCTTTTGTACTATATGATAGTATTTCATCTCACTTCTCCCTTACGGATTCGACTGTTTATCAGTATCTACTGAATCAACTTTCAATTTCTTGACCACATTAGGACCCGTTACAATGACACGATCTACCGGTTCATAATAAGAGTTAAAGGTATACGTTGCAGATCGTCCATCACCGTAGACAATGGTTCTCGTGGTATCCACAGAAATTCCGTCATGCCCCTCTTCTTCTAAACGCTCTTCTTTCACCGTGTCATCGATAGTTTCCACCTGTTTATTCGGAATTTTTGTTTCCTTTCCCTTCGTGATAGACACGGACTGCGGTACATCTTCTTTAGCACCCAAAATAGTAATCGTCACATACCCTGGGCCCTCTTCTGTAAGGACATAGATTGGGTGTGTATATGGATTTTTAAACTGAAAGTCAATATACCCCCACGCCACGGTAGCATCTAAGCCTACTGGAATATATGAGACCGGCGCAAAATGTGTATCTCGTTCCACGATATCCATACCAGATAATAAAGCAGCATTAAATAAGGTAGAGCTCACTTGACAAATACCGCCCCCAATACCTGGGACTAAACGGCCACCCACAAAGACTGGTGCATCATCATAGCCCGCCTCTGGTGTGCGTTCTCCCACCACTTGATTAAAGGAGAATATTCCTCCAGCTGGAATGAAGGTTTGATGGATTTTCTGACTCGCCAAATGAATATTATGAGCACGATTTGTATTCGCTCCATTAAAATATGTCGTATAAGATCCTAGAATGGACGTAATAGAGACTAAATCTTTATCGGTAATGGTCGGTTGCGCTGACTCATTGATAACAAGTTCTAGCGTTTCCACCTTTCCTTCTTGCAATTGCTCCTGCAACCGTTTCATAGTCGCCGTCACATCAAGCTTACGTCCTACCTTAGCCGGTTGATGGACAATCCGTTCCCCCTCTAAGGTAATAGTCGCATTAGAACCCACCTGTCCCATAGCTTTCGCATACTTCATAAAATAAGACTCTGCCACAGGACCGTCTACTTTGTAACGAATCTGTAAATCTTTACCATGTACCAAAGCATCTAGGCGATGCGTGAGATAGGTCATGATATCAGTTTCATAGCCATAATCCATCACATCTGTCAGAGTTCCTACCACATCCACAGAAATTCCTAGTTCTTGCAAGGTCAAGGTCGTCTCTTTTCCCTTCGGGTCCACCAAGCGAATCTGTTGCTCTTCTTTGTTGACATCCTGTAAATAGGTCTTTACATCCTCCATGCTTTCATGGGATATGCGATGACCTCCTAATGTCAATCCATACATTGTTTTTCCCGTCGGCCATGCCAGACCCGTTACGGCGCCGCCTACAATGGCCACAATGGCTGTGAAAGCAGCAATATATTTTCCTCTCATACGTCTCCTAAGTTGCGCAATACGCTAAACACACATCTTGAAATTGGCTCATATCTGCCGTACCTTGACGGCTCTCCAAGGTTATGCGATACAATTCTCGCAAGAACGTAGCCACCGCTGGAATTTGAATTTTCCGCCGTGCCTCATAGGCTAGCTTCACCGGATAAGGATTCACTTTCATGCCTCGCTCTTTAAATAAGGCTTGGATTTGTGGCAATGTCATGCCATGAAAGGCACATTCGCTGACCATCAACTGTAGTCGCATTTGGTTATGCACATAGGCCATCGCCATATCCACGGTTTTATTCTTCAACATCCCTGGGAACAAATCCAGCAAAACTCGCGCATCTTTGTTGAGCAAGGCATCTTTAAAGCGGAAAATATTCTTCTCTCCAAAATCTGTCATATGTTCTTTCAAAAAATCTGCAGAAATTTGTTTATCCTGTCCCAGTAACAGGAACAAGCGATCAAATTCAGTGCGCAAAAATGCCAAGGGCACATCTTTCCATAAATCCACTAATTCCCGCAAATAGGCCATGCTATCTGGTCGCAATTGTTTCTTGTGGTCTTTACAATACTGTTGCATCCATTGAAATAAAGCTTCTCCCTCTACCTTTTCAAACTTGAATGCTGTCACGCCTTGCAAGAATACTTTATTTCCCTGCAAACGACCGTCAATAGTCTCTGGATAAATAAGGATCACAGGGTCATCCCCCGAATAGCTCAGCAAATAGTCCCGCACCGGTTGCCACTCAGGAGCTACTTTCTTCTTCGCCTTATCAAAGATTGGCAAGTGAACTAGCAAAAATGCCCGTGGTTCCCCGAATAAGGAAATCTCCTGCAATTGTCCTAAAATAGAACCGGGACCTTGCTCTTCACGCAAGGTGAGCAAGGTCCGATCTGTCAAAGTTTGTAAGAGCGTCTGCTTTTTTTCTTCTATTAATTGTGGTTCATCTCCATAGAGTAATGTAACCATCTGTCACCTCTTATAATGTCAATACATTGTCCTCGTCACTGCCTACAATGTAGACTCCCTCTTCCACATCAAATTGGGAGTGCAACGTATTCCACACCACAAATTGAGAGGCTCCTCGTTCTTGATATGCATGTAACATATCCGCCGAAGTGAGTCCATAGATTGTATTGGTTTCTCTCTTTGTATTATACACTATTTCAGAAACTTTTTCTTCTTTTCTTGGGTGAAAGTGGAATACCCGTTGCCCCTTAGCTATGACTTCATAGCCCAACTTTTGTTGGTACCGCACCTGTAGCCAATCTAGGTCTAAACTCTGCGATGCCGTACCCTTGCTGTAGGTGGACTCCAACTGTTTCACTTGCGTATAGTCCTTCTGATACCCTTCCACATAGATACCATTCCAATGACTAAATCCCATATGATGCAAAGTGTCGATACACTGTTTCATGGACCGTGGCGACAAATCTCCTTGCTTCGCATCGATGTATAGATAGGCTTCCCTGTGAAAGCCGGTCTGACACACCATGAAAGCAGGTCCAGAGGAAATAGCGATAGGGACGACTTTCACCTCGGTCCGCACATAAGACAACGCATAGGGCAACATGCCCAAACAGAGAACAGCCACGGACACCCAACGATTACATTGTAGTCGCACCGGTTCCGCCACAGCTAGTAGATAATACACATAGCCGAGGCTCACATACCACGTGTAAAGAAGCCACATCGGCATCGGTGGAGACCACAAGAGTCCTAAATTGCGGATCGCAAATAAGAGAGATACACTGACTTTCAGTATAAACCCTAGCAAGGACCAACCGAGTCCGAACGTAAATACAAGGTTCAGCACCGCCAAGCAGAGTCCTGCTACAATGGCAAAGTCTAGCAAGGGCCCTACGATGAGGTTCGATAAAATGCTCAAAAAGCTGAGAATATGGAAATAATAGAGCTCGATGGGAAAGATGAGTACCTGCGCCGATAGACATAGGGATATGCCCTTCGAGATTGGATTCGCCGGAAATAATCGGTACACATAGGGTTGTAACCCAATGATGCCCAAGGTGGAGCCAAAGGACAAAATAAAGCTAATATCGATGGCGTACAGCGGTTTCCACAACAGGAGCGCCAATGCCGACAGCAACAGCGCCTGCAAAGCTCGATACGTCCCACCATGCATGACCACGTATCCACTGAGTAGGCCCATCATGGCGGACCGCAATACGGGAGGACTCCACCCCACGATGGTACAGTACAGCAATACGATGCCACAAGTAATACTAAATTCCATCCATTTGGTGACAGAAAACTGCTGTACGATAGTGGCGATGATGAGAAATAGTAAGGCGATATGCGAGCCCGACACGGATAAGATATGAATCAATCCTGTTTCACTAAAGAGTTTCACCGTTTTCTCTGGCAATAGCGCGTATTGTCCACCCAACACTAAGGATGACCCCAATGTGGCCACGGAAGGGTCTAGATTCTCTTCAAATTGTCGGGCCACCCAATGATGGACTTGGTCCAAATGATCCCACAGGCGATACATAGCATCATCCAACGTGGTACTCAAGGTTTGTTCCACCCCATAGGTTCCCCGGACACGACCATTATACATATTGCCTTGCAGACCATCATTGATATGGCGACCTTCCATGGAAAGGGCTCCGCTTTGTGCGTAATAGGAGAAGGGTTTCACCGCTCCTTCCATGATATACCGTCCCCCGATATGTATGTCTGGTTGGTTCTCCACGTATATGCGCACATTCCCCGATGCGGAAATCTGCTCTGTTTTCCCATCTTTTTGCACGGACAACCCTTCAATAGTGCCATCCACCATGGTCATCACCCCGTCTAAGGTGACAGTCTCCTGCGGAGAACTGGTGACATGCACATAATAGTTCCCTTCTGTGCCATAATAAAAGGGACGATTTTCATAATACGTATTAATACTATGGCTCGTATGCCAATAGCCTATGCCCCCAAAGATGGTCAACACACCTACGAGCCCTACCAAATAGGATACGACTCGCTGTGGCCCTTTCTGTTTCATCGCATACCATCGCCATCCCATATGTAGCACAATGCCGAAGGCGCTGACGAACTGTAACCACCGCATGAGGTAGGACACCATCTCCTGCGTTTGCAGTGCCCAGCTAATGCCCAGCAATATGCCTAATACACTATGTATGCCAATATCCATTGGCTTTGGTAACCAATACTTCATAACCGCACCTTATCTACAATCTTTTTATACAACGCTGGCCCTATGCCTTTCACATGGCGCAACTCTTCCAAACTTTTGAAGGGCCCATGTTCCTTGCGATAGTCCACAATTTTCTTTGCCATCTTAGGACCAATGCCGGAAATCTTTTGTAAATCTGCTTCCACCGCCTCGTTGATCGATACATTTTGCTTGCGTAACAATTCTTCTGGATTCCCGTGAAAGTTGAAGTCCACTTGGATATGGGCGCTTTCGTCTAATGTCTCCTCTAAGTGTAAATGGTTTACATCTGCATAGGGCAACAAGCCCTTGCTAGCCTCAATGGCGGATTTCACCGTAGCAGGCCGTTGTAATTCATACAACCCTGGTTCTTCCACTGCCCCTGTAACATAGACTAGAATCGTATCTCCTTCTTTGTCACTTTCAACAGTGCCCCCTCTGTCTCCCTTACTATGTGCATCCCCTTTGTTCACGATCTTAGGCGGTTCAGATGTAGACGATTCTTCATCGCCTTTCAGTGGCGTATCTGCTATAATAAGATAGTAACCACATAGACATAGTAGGAATAGAGTTAGGATGAGGGCATTTCGTTTTGCCTTCGTTACTTGCATAGTATCACGTCCTTTCTAAGAAGGTACTTCGTCATACACAGCAAAACTCCTTGAAAATTTCCTGACAGTATATATTGGAGGTATTATGAAAGAAGATTTACAACAATATGCCCGTTTATTGCTACAAGAGGGCGTCAATTTACAACAAGATCAGCTATTGGTGATCAACGGTGATGTGGAAAACAAAGACTTCGTATACATCGTTGTGGATGAGGCCTACGCACTAGGTGCCAAGGATGTGCACATCAACTGGCGCAGTACGGTGACAGCGAAATCTCGTTTGTCCCACGTGAAAGATGATGTCTTAGCGAACCCAGCGCCTTGGATTGGTGATATGTATCATCATATCCTCGATTCCAATGCGTGTATCCTTTCCTTAATTAGCGCTAACCCATTTGCCTATGAAGGGGTACCATCTGAAAAAATCGCTCTCGCCTCTCGTAGCATGGGCAAGTTAACTAAATTTTATCACGAAGCCATTATGGATTCTACCCTAACTTGGTGTGTCGCATCCGTGGCGACCCTCACATGGGCTGACTTACTTGGTTACGAAGGAACGGAAGAAGAAAAAATCAACCGCCTCTGGAATACCATCTTCACCTTGTGCCGCATGAAACATGTGCCAGAAGAAGAATCCTTTTCCAACCATTTAGATCGCTTGGCTAACCGTACAAAAACATTGAACGACTTACAATTGGTATCCTTGCACTACACATGCCCAAATGGTACAGACTTAACTTTGCAAATGCCAGAGAATCACTTGTGGTTAGGTGGTAAAGAGGCTTCTAAAAAAGGTATTATCTTCGATGCAAACATCCCTACTGAAGAAGTCTTTTCTGCGCCTCACCATGCAGGTGCCAACGGTATCGTATACTCCACGAAACCATTGATTTACGATGGCAACCGCATTGAAGATTTCCACATTACTTTCAAAGATGGCAAAGTGGTAGACTATGATGCGAAACAAGGTCGCGAGTATTTGACGAATCTTATTGAAACCGATGAAAACTCCTGCTATCTTGGCGAAGTGGCATTGGTTGACCATTACTCCCCGATTAGCCAGTCTAATATGATTTTCTTTGAAACCTTGTACGACGAAAATGCGTCTTGCCACTTGGCATTGGGCGCTGCATATCCAACTTGCTTAGCCAACAGCGGTGGATTGACTCAAGAAGAACTCCGTGAACGAGGGCTGAACACATCCTTAGCACATACAGACTTTATGATTGGTCATGAAAAAATGAACATCATGGGCACCACAAAAGATGGCAAAGAAGTTCCTATTATGATTGAGGGACGATTGCAAGTATAAGACAATTCTATCTAATAGAATCCTATGATTTCTATGAACCCGTCACAGCATCCAAAGGTATCATAATCTATACAAATTAACATATGGTAATACAAAAAAGAGGTACATTGCATCATAGCAACGTGCCTCTTTTATTGTTCTATGTATTTTTTCTACATGCCAGTTGTCTATTCTATGACAAGCCCATGGTCTTATAAATATTGACCTATTGTACTATATAATATTGGTCTTATAGCAATGTATCCACCGCAATATTCACCAGTACATCAGATGGGCTTTCACAGATGTAATCAGCACCGGCAGATTCCAATTCTTCCAAGGAACCATACCCATAGGATACACCCATAGCCACGCAGTTCAATTCCTTCGCTGCCTCCATGTCGTACTTACGGTCTCCCACCATGTACCAACGAGAGATTTTATATTTCTGTTCTGTCACCTTGTCCATGTCCTTCAAGGCTTCTTTCAAAATGTCTGACTTATGCACTAAACCAGCTTCACGATTCGCCCCACGGATGACTTCAAAATACGGATCGAGTTTGAAATGCTTGATAATATCCTTCGCCTGTTCCTCTGGTTTTGCCGTAGCAATCCCAACGTAAGCGCCAGTCTTGCGCAACGCTTTCAAAGCTTCCTCAATTTGCGGATACACAGCATTTTCATATTTTCCGATGGAATCGTAGCGTTCTTTAAACAAATTATAGGCCGTCTCCACTTCTTCATCACTCATATGACAATGTTCTTTGAAAGAATCTGTCAACGGTGGACCGATGAACAATTGTAAGGTAGCTTCATCTGGAATGGGATGGTTCATAGTTGTTAAGGCATGCTCTATGGATTTCAAAATCCCTTCACGAGAATCCGTCAATGTTCCATCTAAATCAAAAATAACACAAATCATAATAACTCCTATCAAAAATAAATGCAGTGTAATGTATATATTCTAATATATAATGAGTAATAGTTAGTTGCTTTCATGTGCCACTCCACTTTCAAAGGTATATTAAATATATATCTTCTTAGGTACAGGATACATTCCTTCCCTGCGGAAAAACACCTTTACAACTAATACAGTAAATAGTATACTGTTATATAGAAAAGTTTCTATATATAGGAGGACAGTATGGAAGACAATCAAATTCCTACGGCCATTTTAGATAAATTAACAAAAGTTTGTACTTGCCGTAGTATTACACGAAAAGCGATTAAGGAAGCCATCCTAGACGGTTGCGATACATTTCCCAAAATTAGAGAACGCACGAGCGCTGGTACTGGTGCTTGCGGTGGTAAAGGTTGTGGCCCTCGGGTGGTGAAACTGTTAAAAGAGCACCAAGAAGGTCAATGGTAATCCACAATACATCACAACATACAAATCTAGAAGATAGGTCCTAAGGGCCTATCTTTTTTTGCCAAGTACACAAAAAAGGCTGTCCTAGAATGGGGTATCATTCTGTGACAGCCTTCCTTTTATTTCTTTAACGCTTCACGCAACGTATGCCAAGCTAGCACTGCACATTTTACACGAGCAGGCATATTGGAAATATTTTGCAAGGCAATAGCATCTTCCAAGGCTTCTAGCTCTTCCTCATCAGTCACTTCTTTTTTAATCATTCCTAAGAATAGGTCCACGAGTTGGAACGCTTCTTCCAAGGATTTTCCAGTGATTACATCGATCATCATAGATGCTGATGCTTGACTGATGGCACAGCCAGAACCAGTGTAAGCAGCGTCTTTCACAATGCCGTCCACCACATTCACTTGCAATGTTAAATCATCCCCACAACTTGGGTTATGACCATGCTCGCTAGCCGTGAACACATCTAACAAACGCTTATTACGTTTATCTTGATTATGCTCTAAAATCAATTCCGTATACACTTGATCCATTTCCATGGTATTGTTCTCCTTACTCTGACAAGCCCATGGTTGGTCGAACTGTTTTCAGGGCTTCCAAAAATTGATCTAAATCTTCTTTTTTCGTATAAATGTACATGCTAATCCGGTTGGATGCTGGCACCCCATAATAGGCTCCTAGCGGTTGCGCACAATGGTGACCAGAGCGCAGGCATACGCCATGACTATCCATGATGGTCGCCACGTCGTGAGGATGTACATCATCCACTGTGAAAGCGATCACGCCATGCTTTTCTTCTGGATTTGCACTCCCCAACAAATGAATATGAGGCATCTCCGCTAGTTTTGGCAATACATAGCGCACTAATTCTTGTTCATATTCATGGATGGCATCCATACCAAATTGTTCCAAATACTCAATGGCAGCTTTCAACGTGATCGCCCCATGTGCATTCGGTGTACCTGCCTCAAATTTATAAGGCACTTCATTGAAAGTGGTAGTTTGTTCTTTCACATATTCGATCATGTCCCCACCAAATAAGAATGGATCCATGTCTTCTAATAAGTGATATTTACCATATACCACGCCAATGCCTTGAGAGGCGCACATTTTATGACCTGAGAATACGAAGAAATCACAATCTAAGGCTTGCACATCAATAGCTTGATGCGGCGCCGATTGTGCTCCGTCAAGGATAGCGATAGCCCCAACAGCATGCGCACGTTCTACCAATTCTTTCACGGGAAATTCCATACCTAGCACATTGCTCACATGGGCGAAGGATACAATTTTCGTAGAGGCGTCAATTTTATCCATTTCCCCGTCTTTGATATGGCCTGTTTCATCTAGGTACATAAATTCCAAAGTTGCACCAGTCACACGGCACACATATTGCCAGGTCACCAAGTTTGCATGATGCTCCGCTACAGTGATGACGATTTTATCTCCTGCTTTTACATGCTTCAAACCATAGGAATGAGCAATTAAGTTCAAGCTTTCTGTTGTATTGCGAGTGAAGATAATTTCTTCTCGTTTCCGTGCGTTGATAAAGCGTTGCACTACATCACGTGTGCCTTCGTAGGCTTCGGATGCTTCCATAGCTAGCACATGGGCCCCGCGGTGGGGGTTCCCATTGTGGTTTGCCATATGCGTTTCTAAAGCTTTCATCACAGGCACTGGAATTTGCGTTGTCGCACCGCTATCCAAGTAGGCAATGCGTTTACCTCGATGTGTTCTTGATAAAATTGGAAAATCTTTATATGCCTCTGCTATTGGTTTCATACTATCCCTCTCAATTATATTTTTTGTCGTAGTACTGCTAAGGCAGTTTCTTCCATTTCTTCATGGCCGATACGATCCATCAACGGACGTAACATAGATTCTACGATGATGTGTTTTGCTTCATCTTCGTTGAACCCACGGCTCATTAAATAGAATAATTTAGCTTGGTCCAATTGACCAGCACTGGATGCGTGATTACCAGATACATTATCTTCTTTACATAATAACAATGGTAAAGAAATGGATTTTACTTGTGGAGTTAACAACAAGCATGTATCTTCTTCCGCACCTTCAGATGCGATACTACCACGCAAGAAATCTAAGGTACCACGGAATGATTTTTTAGAAGCACCATTCAATGCACCTAAGTTGTTAATACTACTGATTGTTTTTTTGCCGATGTGTTTCATCAACATAGCGATATCAAATACTTGTGTACCTGTACCGCAATAGCCTAAATCATGTTCTACTTCTGCGTAATCGCCTACCAAATCTTCTTGGTAGTTCAAGTAGTTTTCAGAGCCACCCAACTCAATGTTGATGAACTCTACATGACCAGACTCTTCTACACGAGTGTAGCGATGTTCAAATTGTTGCACTTTGCCAGTTAGCAATTGCACTTTTTTGAACACTACGGACGCTCCTGTGTGGGATACGATTTCTGAAAGTAACCCTACATGACCGTCTGTGGCTTCCCCTTTCAAACAAAGTATCAACTCTAAGGTAGAGTCTTTTTCAGCTTCAATTTGAAGGCGTGTTCTTTCACTCACTGCCCCTTGCACATCAATGATGATCGTCAAGGCTTCCTTAGCACCTGCTGGCACTTGGATATGGTAGCCATGTGTGAAATGATGGGATGCATCGCGCAACGCCCCTGCATGAACGCCCTCGTAAGAGGACTCTAATAATTCTGTATCTGTAATGTCTGTTACGATGTGCTTGGATCCTTCCACAGTCACCGTTGCACGTTCTGTACCAGCCCATACATTGCCTTCTGTATGATTTACCTTTAACCAACGGAAAGTCGGTCTAGGCAATTCATTAAAATGTAATGTGTTGCTCATCCTAACCTCCTAACCGATAGAACCTTCAAGTTCTAAGGTAATTAAATTATTCATTTCTACAGCGTATTCCAATGGTAATTCTTTAGAAATTGGCTCTACGAAACCACGCACAAGCATAGCTCTCGCCTCTTCTTCACTAATACCACGAGTCATTAAGTAGAAAATTGCTTCATCGGAAATACGACCGATTTTCGCTTCATGACCTAAATCGACATTGTCGTTTTCAATAGTAATCGCTGGAATTGTATCAGATTGAGATTCTTGGTCTAACATCAAGGACTCACAAGATACAGTTGCTTTAGAATGGTCTGCATTTTTACCGATGTTCAAGACACCGCGGTAAATCGCTGTACCACCGCTCTTAGAAATAGACTTGGAGTTAACATTACTTGTTGTATGCGGAGCCGCGTGAATGACTTTCGCTCCAGTATCAAGGTATTGACCTTCCCCAGCAAATGTAACACCTGTAAATTCACAGTGTGCCCCTTCGCCAGCCAAGATACTCATTGGATACAAGCAAGATACAGCGGAACCAAAGGAACCAGATACCCACTCGATCGTACCATTTTTGCCAACTCGACTTCTTTTTGTATTTAAGTTGTACATGTTTTTGGACCAGTTTTCGATGGTGGAATAACGCAATGTAGCATTATCTTTTACGAATAACTCAACGCAGCCAGCATGTAAGTTAGCTACATTGTATTTTGGTGCAGAACAACCTTCGATGAAGTGTGCTTTCGCCCCTTCTTCTACGATGATCAACGTATGTTCAAACTGACCTGCGCCCGGTGCATTCAAACGGAAGTAGGACTGCAACGGAATGTCTACAGTCACTCCTTTTGGTACATACACGAAGGAACCGCCAGACCATACAGCGCCATGTAAGGCAGCAAATTTATGATCTGTTGGTGGCACCAATGTCATGAAGTATTGTTTTACAATATCTTCATGCTCATGTAATGCAGTTTGCATATCTGTGTACACAACACCTTGACGAATCAAGTCTTCTTGAATACTGTGATATACAACTTCGGAGTCATATTGAGCGCCTACACCAGCCAAGGAAGTTTTTTCAGCTTCTTGAATGCCAAGGCGGTCAAATGTTTCTTTAATGTCTTCTGGAACTTCGTTCCAGTCTTCTTTCATATCAATTTTAGGTTTTACATAGGTCACGATATCCGCCATATTTAAAGCGCTAATATCTGGCACCCAGTTTGGCACATCTAATTGATTGTAAATTTCAAGGGATTTCAAACGGAAATCTAACATCCATTGTGGTTCGTTTTTGTTCGCCCACATTTCACGAATGATATCTTCTGTTAAACCAGCTTCTGATTTATAGGAGAATTCAAATTCATTACGAATGTCATAGACGCCGCGATCCATCTCCTCAATTTGAGTTTTCTTTCTCGCTTCCATGAGATCCTCCTACACTAAATTTTTGTATGCATCGTAGCCTTTTTCTTCGATTTCACGAACCAATTCAGGGCCGCCAGTTTTTACAATACGTCCATCGATTAAGATGTGCACGAAGTTTGGTTGTAATTTTTGAAGAATTTGATTGTGGTGAGTAATGATCAACACTGCATTATCTTCGTTGTGGAAACGGTTCACACCTTCGGATACGATACGAACCGCATCAACATCAAGACCGGAGTCAGTTTCATCAAGGATGGCCAATTTAGGGTTCAAAATGGACATTTGAAGAATTTCGTTTTTCTTTCTTTCACCACCGGAGAAACCTTCGTTAACATAACGGTTCGCATAGGATGTATCGAAAGATAACTCTTCCATTTTCGCTTTCAATTCTTTTTTGAAAGCCAAAGCGCGTACGTTTTCACCAGTGATTGTATTTTTAGCAGTACGGATGAAGTTTTCTACAGTAATACCAGGTACAGAAATTGGATGTTGGAAAGACATGAAAATACCTTTTTTAGCACGATCGTTTACAGCTTCTTCTGTAATATCTTCCCCATCAAATACGATGGAACCTTCTGTTACTTCATAAGCAGGATTGCCCATGATAACGTTTGCCAATGTAGATTTACCAGCACCATTTGTGCCCATTACTACATGGATTTCACCCTTATTAATTGTTAAATTGATGCCCTTTAAGATTTCTTTCTCTTCAATAGAGGCACGCACATTGTCTACGCGAAGTAATTCTGCCACGTATGTCACTCCTTATCAAATCAGCACTATATAAAAAAGAAGACTAGTTAGGTCTTAGTATGTGTCGAATACCGCAAAAAAACGGATTCCACCAAAGTGATAATCCGCTGTCATATTCATAGTATGAGAACGCCACTTTGGCTTACATCTAAAATAGTAAATATACTATACATATTATACCTTGTCTAGACGGGAACCGCAAGCTTATTTCTACTATTTTACTATGATTTTGATGATATATTTATATATCATCTATTCATTTATAGCATATTGAAATATAAATTCTCTACCAAGAGACTCAACAATACTTATTATACCGAATTTTCTCAATATTGTAAATGCTATTCCCATATTTTTTAGGGATATATAGGGTTATATCTATTTTCAATATTTTTAAGATTGCCTCTCATTTATGCAGGTATTACTTTTTGTTTTGTCTTATCCACACATTTGCCACACCGGTAGCAGATCTGTAGGATTACGATATAGACAATAGACATATACCTTATTGCTCATTTGAATAAAGTATATGTCTATGTAATCGTATATAAATATCTGAGGGCCCTAACCCCCTAGTCTGCTAATTATAAATTAGAGAAATCCAATGTCGCAAAGTAATCATCCAATGTTTCAGCACGACGAATTTGTGTCACACTACCATCTTCATGTAATAACAATTCTGCAGAGCGCAATTTACCATTGTAGTTGAAACCCATGGCATGACCATGTGCACCAGCATCATGAATGACAATGCGGTCACCCATGTCGATTTTTGGCAATTGACGGTCGATGGCAAATTTGTCGTTATTTTCACATAAGGATCCAGTTACGTCATAGGTCATCGTCGCTGGTTCGTTTTCTTTACCCATTACTGTGATGTGATGGTAGGAACCATATAAAGCAGGGCGCATCAAGTTAGACATACACGCATCTAAGCCGATGTAATGTTTGTAAATATCTTTTTTGTGGATCGCAGTAGCCACCAAGTAACCGTAAGGTCCTGTCACCATACGACCGCATTCGTAAGCCAATTGAATTGGGCTGTGACCTGTACCAAGGATTAAACGGTCATAAGCTTCTTTCACACCAGCACTTAACACTTTGTAATCCACCGGTGTTTGTTCCGGTTTGTAAGCCACGCCAATACCGCCGCCAAGGTCGATGAAAGAAACTTCTACACCAGTTTGTTCTTTCACGCGCAAGGCCAAGTTGAACATTAACTCTGCAGTGCCTACTAAGCCATCGATGTCAAGCTCATTAGATACTACCATCGTGTGTAAGCCGAAGTTAGTTATACCTTTTCCTTTTAAATAGGTGATGGCTTCCATGATTTGGGGTTCCGTCATGCCGTATTTAGCTTCCTCTGGCAAACCAATGATGGTGTTACCACCCTCTTTCATAGAACCTGGGTTGTAACGGAAACAGAAACGATCTGGCAACTCACCATGTTGTTCCAAGTACGCAATGTGCGTAATATCATCCAAATTGATGATGGCCCCAAGGTCCATCGCTTTTTTGTACTCTTCGTACGGCGTGTCGTTGGAGGAGAACATAATATTGTCCCCAGTGATGCCAACCTTCTCGCTTAAAATAAGCTCCGCCATAGAAGAACAGTCGGCGCCGATGCCGATTTCTTTCATCATTTTCATAATGTATGGATTTGGGGTTGCTTTCACAGCGAAATATTGTTTGAACCCTGGTGCCCAGCTGAAAGCGTCAAGAAATGCGCGCATATTATCCATAATGCCCTTCGCATCATAAATGTGGAATGGCGTCGGGTATTGGGCGATAATTGTTTCTAATTGTTCCTTTGTAAATGGTGTTGTTTTTGCGTTCATCATAACTCCTATATCTAATATGTAATCACTACTTCTCAGGTTCATACTGAAAGTAGTATTAAGTTTAAAAATGGAAAATCCGTTACCCATTGTACCACAAATTCTATAGAATTGTAAATATTCTATAGAATTTTTTACATGCAAAAAAACAGCCATTCCATCGAATCGCTGTGCACCCATACGTATTACATTATGATCTCATACCGTATCAACCATACGGTGTGCGTTTAGGCTGATTAGGCTCCTTGGTAAGGTACCCATTCGCCCAAATACGCTGGTCCATATAAGGCTAACATATATTCACATCCTTTCTACTCCACTACCACAAAATCGGTCGCCCCGATTAGTCATCAAGCGCGCCGGAAAGTACTAACAACAACAGTAACTCTTCCATAACTCCACCACCTTTCTTAACTGTGTACTTAGTATACCTTATGAGAGAGTTCGTAAATTACAAAAGTCCCGATAGATGAGGTGATCAGATTTGTTTAGTTGTAGACCTGTAGGATTGTTGGCTTGTTTGCGTATTAGGATTGTTGATTTTGGTTGCTAGGTTTTGGTTATTAAATTTTTTTAGTCTAACAAGTGTAGTAAAAAAAGAACTACCTTGCAGTGAAGAAAAGTAGTTCCTTGATGATGTGAGAGCCGTCCCCGTAACGGGGATATGTTTTTTTACTGGCAAAACAACAAACAGTACGCGAATATGTAGAAATCGTTTCCGTCCCCTTAACGGAGATATGTTTTTTTACTAAAGAACTAGAAGAATCTGATAAGGCAGAAGCTCGTTTCCGTCCCCGTAATGGGGATATATTTTTTAACCCTACCCTCTATAAACCGTATAACTAAGCCTCTCAAAATACACTTTCCGACGATCTCCGCACTTCTTGAGTTTTGATGTGACATATTATTTCAAAAAGTGCTTTAAACCCCACAACTATAGGGCCGATGATCTCTTTGAGTTTCTTTATAACTTTTTCAGAAAAATAGCTATTTTATGAATATTTTTACAAAAACATTTATTGTTCTATTTCACTTAGTACTATACCATGGTTTCATGGTACTTTCAAGGATTTTATAGAAATTCCTAAAATGTTCGCCCTACTCCATCCATTTCTATCATCTTTCACAAAGCAAAAATGGCAAAAGCGCAAATGGCAAGTTCTACCATTCACGCTTTCACTGGCATTCATTTCATAGATGAGATTTACTTAGACCCAAACAGGGAGTGATCTACGCTATATCGGCCACCGCCCATGAAGAATATAGCAAGTGCACCGAACCCCATTTGTGATGGATAATCCCATGCGAAGAATCCTGCTGATAGATGCAATAGGGTTGCTGTAAATAGCACGGCACATAGGAGCAATGCCCCAAATCGAGTAAACAAGCCAAATGCTACTAATAAGCCGCCAAGGAACTCACTCATCGCTGCAAACGCTCCGAATACTTCGTAATATCCAGGCACTCCTAATGGCGCTAACATGGCACCAACCTTATAGAGCCCTGGCGCACCTCCTAAAAATTTTAGATATCCATGGTACGCCATCGAGATACCCAATGCCAAGCGTAATACCAACATGCCAAAGTTGACATACGTCGGTTTACCACGTAATAAAAAATGAATCATGCTTGTATCCTTTCATTCATAGTATTACAACTAGATGCCTTATTGATGTTGTATAGTATATCATACTTTACATGCGTCGCCCATAGTAGGCAGTGATGCCAAGAATCCATTATTTACCTTTCAGCGAATGAAGGATGATGGAAAACATAATTTGAATGGGTGGCTCGTATATAAACTTGCATATATCATGATAGCACGATTCATCGCAGAACTCCGTCACCGTCGCATCCCCATGGGCAATCCCATTCCTCAAATCAACAATGGACTTCATACCATTATCAATTTTGTATTGGTCAATACTCCTGCAAATCTCCGTGAACACTTCCTTCTTATCACCTAAAAACTCAGCAAACGCTTGTAGCACCGAGCTTTCCTGAATATATCGTTCATTATTCACATCTCTTCCTATGAAAGGAATCGATCCCAGCGTGACAGACCGTTGTAAACTTTTATGAGTTCCTTCTACTTTTTTGAAAGTACAGGAAAAATCCTCAATGTTCTTAAATAGTTCGCTCTCTCTGAAAGGCTGAAATACGTTTAGTTCTAACTCACGTTCTACACTGCGCAATAAAGCTAACGTGGAAAATTCGCTGTCTTGCATCATTTCGAACATCTCAAGAGAATGTATAATATCTTCTTGACTATATTCTGATAAATTCGCCCATACATCTCCAAACTTTTTCTTAACCACATCGCCAGTTAATTTGTTTGGAATGCATTTGTACAAATTATACAAAATTTTATCTATTTTTGTCGCTATATCAATATTAGGATCATTTTGAATAAGAAAAATGTCTTTTTTCATATATTGAAATGCTTTTAATAAAGTTTTCTTATCATTTTGAAGTTCTACGATAGTATGATCTTTTTTCACGGATAATTCCCGTAATTCAGTAACCTCTCTATTTCTTTTCTCTTCAAGCTCTCTTTCATAAACTTCAACAATTTTTTGAAATTTTTCAACTTCATTTGTAATGTATTCAAATACAGTATCTTTATATTGATTAGGCTTCGATAAATAGTTTTTACGGCTAAACTCTAAATATAGCTCTACTACATCTGTTTTTAACTTCATCATATCGCAATCGAACATTTTTTGTTCTGACAAAATTGCATAATATGCCCACTTGTATAATGTCACATCAAATTGTGCATCAGTGCCATATTTATTTGTACTAAACCATTGCCAACCAAACTTACGGTATATAAGGCTTAAAATGGAGTTATATCTGTTGAATTCAATAATTTCAATTAAATCTTCATAACATAGGTAATACCAAAGCATATGCGTTCGACTCAATTCTAATAAACTAGCGGCAAACGCTAAAACTTTAAAGTATACATAAAACTCAAGACCAGGATACCCTAACTTTGATATACAAGCAATTAAACCTCGTTTTTTTACAAGGGTTGGATCTACTCTTATAAAACGATATAAATACTCATCAAAGAAAGAATCTTCTACCAATACATCAAGAGTACTTTTATCATAATTCAGCCATTGTGTAATCATTTGTTGTTCATGTTCAGAGCCTTTATAATTTTTATCTTCCGTATATCTATCTCTAAACAGCATTTTAATAATAAAACCACACATAAAATTTGTATGATATTGATGATACATATCCTTATACAGAGAATACTCACTATCAAGCAAATAATCTAATTGCTCTAAATTCTTGTTATAGTAAGCCTCTAAGAAGTACTTCACAAACTCCAACAAATTTTCGCAAGGCAAGCTCAAGGGAGGTTCTTCATAAATTGGAATTCCAGCAAAATAACCAACTAATTTTCTCTCCATATCTCTTCTCCCTTATTTAAACATATACACCAACCATTTTTCATAGTCAGTTTTTAGTTTATTTCTCTCTTTTTCCGCTTCTACTGGATCTTCTTTATCTGTATAACATTCTGTAAATCTACATTTTGCTTCTTCTGCTGCGGTTGTATCGCCGATGGCAGTATAATATTCTATTAAACCACCAACAATGATATTCTCGATAGCTGCATCTTTTTGATCAACTACTGTTTGCATACGGTCGAACAATCGGTCTGTGTAGACTGGCTTATCCCATTGAATCGATAAGAGAGCGAAATATTTGTAGATCAATTCCCATGGATGTCCGTTCAAATGCTTAACTTTATCACTTTCTTTAGGATTGTCACTGTCTTTAGGATTAACCGCCCATTTTAAAAGTATTAGCTGATCTTTATCACTAATCGTATCTGTGTAAAATGTATAGAGAGCTTTGATAAATACATAAAAAGCAAACTTATAACTTTGATTTTTTTCTTCTTCCTCAGTCATATTTTGTAAATATGCATATTGATCCATCACAGCCCGTTGTCCACCAAAGAATCTAGGCGCATATTCCTCATAACTTTCACGATTCCCCATATCAATATAATGATGTAGTCGATAGGAAAGAGTAATATAATAATCCATTGAATATCTTGCCCCATTGTCAGAAGATGTATCAAACTCTGCTAAGGCTTGCTCAAAGTAATCTTCCGCTTTAGCATCTCTCATATAGGATAATACCTGTCCTGCTTGGCTCAATGTGCGCCCTTTTCCAATATTAAGTACTTCTTTTCCAGAAAACAGCTTACTACGTAAGTCACCTAATTTGTCATGATACAATAAGGCTTCCTTTACTGTTGCAAGTGCCTCAGTATACCGATATTGATCATTAAGCATAACTACACGCCGATTTAATGTTTCCAAGTAATCTTCCACATGAGTATACATCAAATATTCTTTACATTTCTCAAAACAAGCTTCCGCCGTTTTACTATCTCCAATGTGATTGTATGCCGTAATCCCAGCATCATAGAATTTATATTTATAGCTATTTGTTTCATCCAATTTTTGTACAAGTGGTTCTAACTTATCATATAAGTACACCAATTCATCTTGTTGTAGTAAATTAGAACGGGAATAGTGAGAAAACTGTAAAATGGCTGCTTCAATAGACTCTCTATCGGTTGCTCCTTTAATCCATTGTTCAACCACAGGGAACCACTGTTTCCAATACAAATCTTTAAATGTGCTTGTAACTCCTTTACTTTTAAATAAAAGGGCTAAAGTTTTATAGTAATCTTTTTCTTGATACGCTCTGATAGCCTCTTCCAAGATATCATCAATGTCATCATAGGCAAAGAATAAATGTTCCTTGGATGGTTCCTCAGGTGGTAATAATTCATTAGCTTGTTTTATGAAAGACTGCTGTATATCCGCAAAAGTTTTACCGCTTTTATTATGTTGAAAGATGGAACATAACATATCCGATAAGTATAGGAAAACATATTTTTCTGTTTTTTCACTATTTACCTTATAGTTAATAGAATTAACCGAAAGATTTTCTACTTGTAAATCATATCGTTTTAATTCTGAAACTTTTCTAAGAATAGCTGCTCTATAATTTGATTCATTAGCTACTTGATATGCTGTTTTCCCATTTCCACTTTTTTCCACATCTACTTTATACCCTAATCGTTCATATTCCTGTTTAGCTTCTTTATCACTGTTTGGGACCATTATCATTCTAGTAGCAAGCTCAAATTTTACTTTATTTATCTCTAGATTAAGCGGATTATGGAACACAAGGCGAGATACCATAGAATAAGCCATGTTCATATATAAATTACTTGCATAGGAATCTTTAATAATAGCACTTGTGTCATCGCAATCTAGTTTAGATTTTCCTTTTTCACTTTTTAACATCATCACAATTTGATAATAGCCTTTCCGTGTCTGATTAAAGAGTGGTTTTCTATTGTGAGTACCTTTTCCTAAAAACTCAGGCAAAGCACTTGCTATCGCCTGCTCAAGTTTTACTGCATCTGAATCATTTCCATGTAAATCTTTTGGATACTGACATCCTACAGTTTTTGCTACAGATTTAAAAAAATTATCCAACCTACATTTCTCATGCTTTGCATCCTTCCCCTTATTATTGTCATTATAAATAAGGCCTGCAATAAATACTAATTGTTTATTATCATTATTTCCAGCTTTTTCAAACTGACCATATTCATCCAATGCAATTGTAATCATACTTTTCTCCTTTTCACAAATTATATACTCTCATACAAATCCAACCGAATTTCCGAATCTCCGATCATAGTATTCATATTCTTGATTTTCTCTACATCGATAAACTTGCTCCAATCGATACGCGACTCTGGGGCGATCCAAGTTTCATCAAAGAGGCTAATTTCTGTCTGTTGATACTGTAAAATATCGTTTGTTAATCGAACCAAGCCCTCTTTAGATTGGCTCATATATCGGTTTATAAAATCATTGTTGCCATCCAACAATTTAACTACCAGCCGTTGTAGCCAAATTTCGAAGTACCGATTATTCCCTGGGTTCGCTAACTTATCAGCGATGACATCTAAAAATGAAAAGAACTCTGGATACGTACTTTTATCATGCTCTCCACCGCTTAGATACGACAAATATTCGCACTCCTCTTCTTTGAACTTACACAACAATGTGGATAGCAATTTTGTCCCCACATCTGTGACCTTTGGGTTACTTTCAACAATATTGAAAGCAATTGCCCATAACACAGATACATCAGTGCCAGTGCCAATGAAGTCATTATAATTGAAATGAATAATCCGCTCTTCAAATTCTTTCAAGGCCTTGATTAATTGTCCACTATTCGGATACGTATCGGCGAACATTTTAATCAACAACAGATGTTTTTGCACTGTCGCTTTATAATGGCGCTTAGGCAAGTATCCATGTTTTACATTTCGATTTTTACAATATGCCTTCCAATCTACTGTGGTTTTGATGACTGGATCGTGCTCCACCCAATACAGCTTATCTTCTTTGATAGAATCAATGATGACGTTCGTCCCACTTTTATCCTTCGAGCTATTCAATGTTAGTTTATGGTGATGCAAAATCTCTGTTAACTGCTTTTTAATGAACTTTTGCTCTTCTACGGTATGTGTGAAAATGCGATAATCATCGCGATACCGCAATATGTGATACCGTCCTTCTATGTCTTTCAGTTTTTCCACTAGCAACACATCTAGATACCGCATTAATAGTTCTGCTAGAAAGTCCGACACTTGGTTGCCCTGTGGAATCCCTATAGTACTGCCGTAATTCATAGCTTTCAGTCTTTCACTAATACGATTCCCTAGCAAAGACTGGTCCCGCCGATTCTCTTTCACCACCGTTTCCCCATGGAGCGCCCATGCAATGGTCTGCGTGTCAATGGTTCCGTAAAAGTTCGTCAAATCTAGCTGTAATATATACTTGTAGGACATGCTCAATTTGATGGATTCCTGCTCCGTACTTTTCCAGAAATGGAGCGCATATCTCGTTTTATTTTTATCCCCTTTTAAATCGAAAGGAATGCTGTTACACACAATATGCGATCCTGCTTGTGCATCTAGATCATGATACCGATCCAACAAGGCTTGCCAATGCGCAGAGTCCGTTAAAAGGTTCACCAAATCTACATACAACAAAGGATGAATGATCACATTGGGACGAAAGGAATCCTTGGACTTGTTAAATTGAATCGTATAGTTCACATCTGGAATATCCCCATAGTTCCGGTCTATCACAAGGCCGTTCACATCATCAAGCGTCTGCCGCCCCAATAGAGCCTTGCCATACTCAAGCAAATACTTGAAATTATAATACTTAGGATAATTCGGCGCTACATAGGATTCCTTATGCAGCAAAAACTTCCTCGCCTCACCATCATCCATCTCTGTAAGAAACACCTTTTTAACCTTTTGCATACACATCTACCCCTACCCTTACAAACAAAAACACCACATCCCATCCTTCATAAACCTCTCATTATGAAAGATGACTATACCATTAATTATACGTTTATTACCTCTAAAAATCTAGCAAAATCCACTCACTTTCTTTCCACCAAGGAATAAATGCAACCTAGCAAATCTACAGCATTTCCTTCAAATAATCAATGACAACACAAAAGAGCACCACATCTTCTCCACTCCACCCTTAAACGCAGTTGTGCGTAGCAGTTTATGGTGTTCTCTGCGCCAATATAATGACAAAGTTTCCACAAAGGAATGCAGTGCAACGTAGCAAGTCTATGGCATTTACTTCAACTTATTGATGACAACGCAAAAAGAGCACGACATGTTCCGGAACAAACCTACCGTAGGATCAGTTTGTGGAGGAATATGTCGTGCCCTTTCCTTATACATCATTACTCATAAACTAAATGCCATAGACTAAATAGTATCTCAAATGACGTTCAGTTTGTGGAGGAATATGTTGCGGTCTTTCCTTATATACTATTTTCAGTGAAACACCTTAAACAAATAGCGCTTCAAGTGTTATCCGATGTCAGCTGGTGTAGAGAAATC
>CAUQLO010000022.1:0-28238 GCA_963518725.1 uncultured Veillonella sp.
GTAAAATTAATAAAAAATATGATGTCTAACGGATTTTATGATAAATATTCTACAAGATGTCTACCTAAAGGATGACCTTCTTTTGCTATTTTATTTTCCGACAAACATTTTATACTAACTTGTTTTATATCAATATGTTCGTTTAATTAGTTAATTATATATAAGAACACAGTGATAACATACGATTAGTAATCCCAGCCGAATAAGTGGAAAACACGATCTTTAATACGCTCTTGTTCTGATTCTGGTACATATGCGTTAGTAAATCCTTTATCTTGAATTTCTAAAGCTCTTATCCAATCATCTTTGTAAATTAGGTTTCCATGTACGTCATAATATTCAGGACTTGGATTATTTAAAACGCCATATTCATTTACACCATAAAACATTTTTACATAACCAACTGTGATAACATCAGGCTTAATATCCTTATTTACAATTCCTAACCATTGAGAACCTAACGGTGTAAATTCTTTTTTAAAGATTCCTCCTACTTTTCTTTCTTGAGCTTCCCCACCTGCAAGAGCTGTTCTACGATCCAAATATGTTTTATAGTATTTATTTTCAGAAATCGGAATCCACCGTTCTCCGACTTGTGGTAAATGTAAATATCCATCACTCTGTTTTGTCACCTGTGTACTACTATCAGGAACCCCCAAAGCATTATCTAATTTCTTTAACGTTTTACTTAACCAACTAGCTTCTACTGTAGCAGTACCTGCATTCACTGCAAATACACTAGCTAGGATAAGAGCGATTGCTGTTCTTTTTCTCATAGCACACCTCACACTTATAAAAATAACTATAATGACATCTCTATCATACTCTATAAATATATGCAATATCAAGCATTGTATGACATTTAAGCATATAGATATCTCATACTGGTTGTACTCCTAATTAGAATGAACATACATCTTTTTATCACTTTCTTTCACAGTGAAAGTGATATTCCGTATTTGATATGCTTCATTGGGACTCTTAGCATTATCGATATCTACTTTCTTTTTTATGTTAGCCGCTTCTTGTTCGTTAGCAAATGTAAAGAAAGAGTCATCTGTTTTATACATAATAGAGTTATCATCTTTACCACTGACAAGCATCAACTTACCATTTTCTTTCTTAATTGTGTGGGTAGCGCCAAACGCTGCATCATAAGCCTTACCATCTCTCACAGTCATTAAAGTATCTTCTTTTATTTCATCATAATAAGGTACCCATTCGTAAGCGTCATCATAGATAGGTACTACTCCATTTTTATTTGGTCCCTTTGCAATATCCAGTTTAGTAATTCTTGCATGATCAGTACCATATTCTTTTTCGTTTATCAACTGATGTTTCACATATACATTACGCATATAAAACTTAGATTCAGTCATTTTATATACATGGTCACTTACTTTTTCAAATGTTATTTTATAGACAATCCCACCATTATAGCCATTATCTTCATAAGGAGGGTTGTAATGATACCATGTACCTGACAAATCAGGATTGTCTCCGATTGCTGTATCAGATGTGCATCCTGTGAAAGCTAGCCCCATCATGATTACTCCCAGTATATATAGCATATATTTCTTAATCTTCATACTACTGACCTCGTTTTCGCCAAATCATATAGGCACCTAACACTACACCCAATACTACTGAACCAATTAGTACATTTCTGACAGTATGTGATGCTTTCAGAAACACAAATCGGATATTTTGATCTTTTTCAAAAGTGATTGTATTACCATTCACAACGCCATCTGTTTTGAAATCGGTTTTAATATCTCCGTCTACAGTGATAGTTGTAGTTCCATAGGACCTGCCCATGTTAAACATATATGAATTATTTTCTTCTCCATAAGGATAGATAACATGTAGCGCTTCAGGTTTATCTATAGCGCCATAAATAATCCTGTAACTATTAGTTAATTCACTTTCATCTGAAAAAGAGGCTGTAATTTTCCAATATTCAGATTTAGCATCTGCTTGATGATTCGAAATTTTACCAGTTTCATCAACAGGCTCAACCTTAATATGTTTGGTACTAAACTGTTTCAAAGCCTCTTTCTCTTTATTTTGTTTTTCCTCAAAAGTATCCTCACCTATATGCTTGCGTTCTTGAATGATTTTGCTTACACTATCCTCAAACCCACCTTCTATATCCGTTTTACTTAAAGGTTCAGGAACATGCAATTGTGCCTCCCATTTCCCGCTAAAGTCGCTATCTACTTGTATAGTAGAGTCCATACTTGCACAACCAGTTAGCGCTAATAGTGCGCAACCCAGTGCCAATAGTTTCCATTGTTTCATCATACACCTCAAAAAAAATCATCTCAAATGTTACTCTCATGTAAATTCACTAGTTGCATTACACAAAAACATATTTACTATCTATATAATACATCAATTGTATTGCTATAAGCAATTTATATATACAACAAAAACAACCAACTCCCTACAGAGTTGGCTGCTTTGTTTCTCTTTTATAATATATCGATTTTCTCTCCCTCTAAAGCTTTGTTGATACTCCGTACGGCGCAGAATTTACCACACATGCTGCAGGCTTCTTTATGTCCTTCTTCTGGGGCACGGCTTTCACGGATGCGACGTGCTTTTTCGGGGTCTAACGCTACTGCATATTGTGCTTCCCAATCAAGTTTTTGGCGCGCCTCTGCCATGCGGTCATCTCGATCTCGTGCATTTGGAATACCTTTTGCAATGTCTGCGGCATGGGCTGCAATTTTGAAAGCCATAATGCCTTCTTTCACATCATTTTCATCAGGCAAGGCTAAATGTTCTGCTGGTGTTACATAGCAAAGGAATGCTGCGCCATGCATAGCTGCCACGGCACCACCGATGGCTGCTGTAATATGGTCATATCCTGGTGCAATATCTGTTACTAATGGTCCTAGTACATAGAATGGTGCTCCATCGCAGATCGTTTGTTGTACTTCCATGTTAGCTTGTACTTGATTCAACGGCACATGACCAGGACCTTCTACCAACACTTGCACACCACGTTCACGAGCCCGTTTTGTTAACTCTCCAAGTCGAACGAGTTCTTCAATTTGACAGATATCTGTAGCATCTGCTAAACAACCAGGACGGCAAGCATCGCCAAGAGAAATGGTCATATCATATTCTGCACAAATATCCAAGATTTCATCATAGTATTCATAGAACGGATTTTCTTGACCCGTCATAGACATCCAAGCAAAGACTAAACTACCGCCACGGCTGACAATGTTTAATTTTCGTTTGTGATGTTTAATTTGCTCAACCGTATGTTGTGTAATCCCACAATGTAATGTGACAAAGTCTACCCCATCTTCAGCATGGAGACGGATAGTAGAGATAAAGTCTTCTGCCGTCAATTCACCTAAATCCTTCTGATGATGGATAACGCTATCATAGATAGGCACGGTGCCAATCATAACGGGACATTCTTTTGTAAGCAGACGGCGGAATACTTTTGTATCACCATGGGTAGACAAGTCCATAATCGATTCAGCCCCTAATGCCACTGCATGATGAACTTTTTTCATCTCTTCTTCGTAGTCTGTACAGTCTTTGGATGTACCTAAGTTCACATTGATTTTTGTACGTAACTTTTGACCAATTCCTTCTGGTTGTAAAGACGTATGATGTTTGTTGCACGGAATCGTTACATGTCCTTTTGCTACTAGGTCTCGTAATACTTCAACATCCATGTTTTCTTTTTCTGCTACCACTTTCATCGCGTCGGTAACAATGCCTTTTTGGGCTGCTTGCATTTGTGTGTAAAACATAAAAAGCTCCTTTCATTACAAAGGAGCCTATTTTGGGTACTCTATACACAAAAAGGTATCGACATTACATCGATACCCACATATGTCAGCGTGCTTCCTACGCGGGCATGATCCCGATCAGGTCAAAAGGTCAGGTACTTCATAGTCCTTTCTCAGCCTATTACATAGGCTCCCTTGCAAATCTAAAATATTTACTTGTTTATAGTATAGCATGGAATGGTGGATTTTTATAGTAAATTATTCTTCCACATCCATGATGGCGTTATGATACACATCTTGTACATCGTCCAAGTCTTCCAACATGTCTAGTACTCGTTGCATATTCACTGCATCATCACCTGTTAATTCCATATTTGTATCTGGAACCATTGTGATTTGCGCCATATCTGTAGCGATGGATGCTTCTGCTAAGGCAGCTTCTACGGCATCGTAATCGTCTGGCAATGTGTAGATAACGAATACATCGTCTTCTACTTTGATGTCTTCAGCGCCAGCATCAAGAGCCAACAATGTCAATGTTTCTTCATCATTGCCTTCTTGTGGAATTACAAATACACCTTTGCGCTTGAACATCCAGTTAACAGAGCCACTTTCACCTAGGTTGCCACCACGTTTAGAGAACGCATGACGTACGTCAGCTGCTGCACGGTTGCGGTTATCTGTCATCACTTCTACAAGGATGGCAGCGCCGCCTGGGCCGTATCCTTCATAAGTAATTTCTTCGTAATTGTTCGCATCACCTGCACCGGCGCCTTTATCGATAGCACGTTGGATATTATCCTTAGGAATGTTATTTTCACGAGCTTTTTGTAGCGCCAATTTCAAGCGCATATTCCCAGTTGCATCTGTGCCACCAGCTTTCACAGCCACTGTGATTTCACGGCTAATTTTTGTGGTAATTTTTGCTTTCAACGCATCATTTTTACCTTTTCTATGTTTAATATTTGACCATTTAGAATGTCCTGACATACTGTCCTCCTATTTATTCCACCACGCTTCGCCTCGCAAGCGGTCTAATATAATTGATACGGCACTACGAACTGAAAGGTGATTGTACTCACCATGTCCATAGATGGGTTCTAAAATATAATCGAAATCTTCCATTGCTTCCTTCGTCATACCATACCCCGTTCCAAATAATACTACCACAGGACGGCTCTCACTTTCAAGTGATTTACGGAGCGATGCATAAGTAATAGTATTATCGTAGGTCCGTGCATCCGTAGTACACACGATCGGCGCCTGTCCTTCCAGCTCTGTCACCATATCGATGGCTTGTCGAATGGAATTGACTAGTTCCACATGTTTGAACGCATCCTTTCGATCCGGATTGTAGGTACTGCCAAATCCCGTTTTCCAATGACTCATCACGGTTTCTGCCAATTCACGTTGGCTCGGTACATTGTGAATGATGAAATACCGTTCCACATCATAGGTTGTAGATGCTCTGGCAATATCATGGATATCATAGTTCGTGATGGCCGTCGTGATCACCTCACCATGTTTATTCATAATGGGATAATGAACGAGGCCAATATATAAATTCGCCATTTATTTCCTCTTTTCCTCTGTGAAAGTAGGCTGTTCTACCAATTTTGAAAGTAGTTGTTGTTCCTTTTCAGAATCAACTCTATCTAGTAATCGTTTCAGAGCCTTAATTTCATCTACGGTTAGTTCTCGTTGCAACAAATCATTACGCAGTAAAGCAGTCCGTTTCAATGACTCTTCGAGTCGCCATTCTGCAATATTTTTATGATGCCCACTGAGCAATATATCTGGCACCATCATACCTCTGTATTCTTGAGGTTTCGTATATTGTGGACACTCAAGTACAGGATGATAAAAGGAATCTTCTATAGCTCCCGATGTAGCTCCTAACACACCAGGAATCATGCGTGCCACTGCATCGGCTACTACCATAGCTGGTAATTCACCGCCCGTTAACACATAATCTCCAATGGATATAGTTTCATCCACTAAGTGTTCTTCTACCCGATAATCTACCCCTTCGTAGTGTCCACAGACAATAACAAGTTGATCATAGGTGGCTAGTTCCCTTGCTTTTTCTTGCGTAAACGGTGTGCCCGTAGGCCCCATAAACACAACATGACCTTTATGATTCGCCTTTGCACGACGATGTTCTTCTATAGGCATTTGCAATACATGTTCTACAGCCTCAAAGAGAGGAGGTGCTTTCATGAGCATGCCAGCGCCACCGCCATAAGGAGTATCGTCCACTTGACCATGCTTACTATGAGAAAATTCCCTTGGGTTTGTCACTTTCATCTCTAATCGATTTGCCTTTAAGGCACGTTTGATGATGGAATGTGTGAAAAAAGCATCAAAAAACTCTGGGAATAACGATATAATATCTATTTTCATAAAAGTTGCACCTCCTTTCTAGTTAATTCAATACTGTATAACAAATTAATTCTAATCAGACTTATGCTACTTATTTATAAAGTGTAACGATGTACTACCAATCTATCTATAGATACTCTAGTATAATTAACATCGATGTATTGATACCATCGTGTTATACATAAATTCCAACTAATAGGCATAGTTTCTTACATGTTAATTATACTATTTGTCACCGTCATGTGAGATAACAATTGATCTGTTTCATCAAAAATAGAAATAGTCCACACATGGTTCCGTCCACCTTTGTGCAGTAATTGGCCTCGTGCTACTACATAGCCATCGCATCGTTTCGATTTCACATGATTGGCCGTCACCGATTGACCTACCGCTACTCGTTGTTTGAAAGGTTCTGAACCTGTGCCACTTTCACTAGGCGACGTCATTTCTTGCGCCAATAGCGCATTAGATGCCATGCCTGCCAATGCTTCTCCATAGGCAAGATACACGCCACCGTTAACGAATCCAAAGGGTTGTGCATGAAATGGTGAAAGCTTCATAGTACTTTGAAAGGCCTGTCCCGCACAGTGGAATGTCTCTATCTGTAATTGTTCTAATAAAGAGGCTGTTGTTTCTTTCATGCTATGTCCTTTCCATATACTTATATATAGTACACCTAATTTAGTTTAGGGTACTGCAAAATAACGTTATATAAGAATCTGCTGTATAAGGGTTTGTCGCAATATTTTCCCCATACTATTTTTCGGCAATGCATCATAATTTACAATACGCTTCGGCACTTTATACTTCGCTAACCGACTGAGTAGATATTGTAATATATCTGCTTCGGAACAATTTGTTACCACGCACAAGACAGACACTTGCCCCCATTTAGGATCCGATACAGGGATAACAGCACATTCCAGAATACCATCCATTCCATATAGGACATCCTCAATTTCCTTAGGGTAAATATTCTCGCCTCCAGAAATGATGATGTCTTTTCTGCGGTTCAAAAGATATAAAAATCCATCGTCATCTACGTAGCCAATGTCATCTGTATTGAAAGCGCCTTGAATCGGCTCCTTATTAAGGTATCCTTTCATCAGCATCGGCGATGAAAGCCACACTTCTCCTACCCCTTCTTCATCAGGATTGCGAATGTCAATAGTAACACCCTCTAAAGGATATCCTACAGAGGCTAGTTTATTCGGATAGTCCTGAACACTGAAGGTCGTACTTTGTGAAAAGCTTTCTGACATGCCGTACGTCTTATAGACTGGTAAATTTCGTTGTACGCACTCTTGTAACAGTGGCATGGGAATGAACTCACCACCTAATAAGATAGCCCGTAAAGTGGGTGCTTGTATGCGCTCTACTATGCGTTGTAACACAGTGGGCACCAAAGATACTATGGTGACATCTTCTGTTTCTAATGCCTCTAGTACAACTTGTTTCGAGAATTTTTCGCGAATTGTCGCTCTTGTGCCATTATACAAGCTACGTAAAATAATAGATAAGCCACTCACATGGAACATAGGGAGCACCACAAGCCAATTGTCATCTTCCTCAACGCCAAGCACATTAGCGGAGGCTTTCACATGAGCCTCAATCTGTGACCATCGTACAGGGACCGCTTTGAATTTACCCGTTGTAGCACTAGTGTTAATAATGCAAAATACTGTTTCATCGGATGGATTCCACTCAAGTCTATTATCGCAATCTGTAAAATCTTCAACATCCCTCTGATGCCCATAGTTACCTATAAAAGAATCCATGTTATCAATTACTTCACTATCTATTTGAGTAGATGCATGTCTTACATTTTTAAACCTATCATCCCCAACATCTCCGTCACCATGTTTAGGAGAACTATCCTTGAAATCAGTATCTATACATGTAGAAAAGCACAAGTACTGCCGACATTCTTGATTATGACTATACTCAGAACTAGAACCATCTGTGATCACTATATCACAGATTCCCTTTTGTGTTCGCAAGACCTGCGCCATTTTTTCCGACACTAACAAGATCCGAACTCCAGTACTTTCCATTTGCTCTGTTACTTCTCGTTCAGTCAGATTCGTATTCAGCAATACCGTTTCTATGCCCAATGTAGATAGAGCAAATAGGTGTATCGCCATGGATACTGAGTTTTCTGCCCATAAAGCAATACGACTCTCCCCTCGAAGATGAGGAGCGAGTCGTTTTGCTGTAGCTATTGTTACAGTCAACACATCTTCATAGGTAAGCTCGTTTAAGAAGTACTTATCTCTATGTGTCTGTGCCCGTTCATATAACCACTTCATAACCTAAGCCATTAAGGGAATTTAGGAAATTGTTTAAAATCAGGTTTACGTTTTTCTTTAAATGCATCGCGACCTTCTTTACCTTCGTCTGTTGTGTAGAACAATAAAGTCGCATCCCCTGCAAATTGTTGTAAACCAGCTAGACCATCTGTATCCGCATTGAAGGACGCTTTCAAGAAACGAAGTGCCATTGGAGATAATTGAAGAATTTCTTCACACCATTTCACTGTTTCTGCTTCTAATTGATCAAATGGAACTACAGTGTTCACAAGACCCATGTCTAATGCTTCTTTCGCAGAATATTGACGACATAAGAACCAGATTTCACGAGCTTTTTTATGGCCTACTAAACGAGCTAAGTAACCAGCACCGTAACCAGCGTCGAAGGAACCTACACGAGGGCCTGTTTGACCAAATTTTGCATTTTCAGAGGCAATGGAAAGGTCACACACGATGTGTAATACATGACCACCACCAATAGCAAAACCGTTAACCATAGCGATAACCGGTTTTGGGGTAATGCGGATTAAATGTTGCAAATCCAACACGTTTAAACGAGGAATTTTGTCATCCCCCACATAACCGCCATCACCGCGAACACGTTGGTCACCACCAGAGCAGAACGCTTCTTTATCTTCTCCTTGGCCATGATTAGCACCAGTCAAGATAATAACGCCTACTTCTGCATCTTCACGAGCAATAGTGAAAGCGTCAATTAACTCCATAACCGTTTTAGGACGAAACGCATTGCGAACTTCCGGACGATTAATCGTAATTTTAGCAATCCCATTATATGTTTCATAAATTACATCTTCGTAATTACGATCTAATACTTTCCAATCGAATTGACTCATAGTTACCTCCAAAATGATTAGCTATTGTCTATATACTCTACAGAGTATTATACCAAAAATACAGCAAAATTTATAGCATATCTACATACATGGTACAGCTCGATGTGCCATAGCCACGGCTATCTCATCTAAATGGAGTACACCAACCCCTAAATAGATGGCTACACTTAAATGTTCTTGACTTCGTGCAATCCCTACTTTTCCACCTACATTGAGACCAACGCACTTATTTTTCAACTGTTCCAAGGCTTGCGCTGTAGCACCCACAACAGCGCCTTTGCTGACATGGTCATCTTGAATCAACCCTTGTCGATCCGCTGCTACCACAGCTCGTTCAATGATTTTGGGGATAATCTCTGTGAAAGTCCCTCCAAAATCTACGGCACAACTACGAATCCCTAGTACTTCAAACTCTTTCCGTAATGCCATCTCTTCGGTTCGACTTTCAGAAATAGCCACGTGCAATGCAGCACGCCCAACGCCAATACTTGTTTTTTCCATACCCTATGTCTCCTGTTAAGAACTTTATATATTCTTAAGTATACCGTATATGAAGTCATGTTTCCATATTATTTTCACTAGGAAAGTATATATATTGTAAGTACAACAAATACTCCCCCTCTTATAGATAGTACATAAAAAAATAGCTGCACAAGATTCACTTCTTGCACAGCTATTCAAGAGACATCGTAAAAAATAGAATAGGACATAAAGGATAGTATCACCAAGTAACTCTGTTATATATATGCGTCACTTTAGAACACATTACAGTTAGCTACCTACAGCGTTCACCATAGAACGAACATATTCATAAAGTTTTTCTTCTCCGTTAGGACCCCTCTCTCCAATTTGTTTCACAATAGCACTACCTACGATGGCACCATCAGAGACATTCGCCATCGCCTTCGCTTGGTCCGGTGTGGAAATGCCAAAGCCTACGGCTACAGGAATATCTGTATATTGACGGATTTGTTTCACAATGCTAGCGATATCTGTTTTGATGTCACTACGCATGCCTGTCACACCAAGAGAAGATACACAGTACACGAAACCTTCTGCGTCTGCCGCAATCTTTTTAATACGTTGTTCCGACGTAGGGGCAATTAAGGAAATCACGGAAACACCATGAGCCTTTGCTTGGTGGGCTAATTCCTGTTTTTCCTCAAATGGACAATCCGGTACGATAACCCCTTGGACTCCCACTTCTTCGCAACGTTTCATGAAACTTTCAACACCGTACACATAGATAGGGTTCAGGTAGGTCATGAACACAAGAGGGATGGTCAGCGCCTCTGCACCGTTGCGTAAGCGTTGGACCATCTCGAAAATGTCATCCGTTGTAACACCTGTGGATAGAGCACGCTCACTAGCCGCTTGAATCACAGGACCTTCTGCGACAGGATCGGAAAACGGTATACCGATTTCAATCAAGTTCGCCCCCGCCTTCGCCATGATGCGAATGTATTTTTCTGTTGTTCCGATCCCTTGGTCACCTGCTGTGATGAAAGGGATAAACGCTTTCTTAATGAAAGCCTGTGCTATAGTTATGTTATTCATGTAAATTCACCCCTCTATATCTTGCCATGGCGGCTACATCTTTATCGCCTCGTCCAGATAAGCAAATAATAATGCTCTCCTCAGGACTCAATGTTGGTGCCAACCGCAATGCATGGGCCACAGCGTGAGCACTTTCAATAGCTGGAATAATACCTTCTGTGCGGGATAGATACTCGAAAGCATCCACCGCTTCATCATCAGTGATAGGCACATATTGCGCACGTCCACTATCGCGCAAATGGGCATGCTCTGGTCCAATCCCTGGATAGTCTAAGCCTGCAGAAATGGAATAGACCGGCGCAATTTGACCATAGGAGTTTTGGCAGAAATAGGATTTCATACCATGGAAAATCCCCACAGTGCCTTTCGTCATGGTCGCTGCATGTTTCTCCGTATCCACTCCTTTGCCTGCCGCTTCACATCCGATCAATTGTACCCCTTCATCGGTAATGAAATGGTAGAACATACCGATGGCATTACTGCCGCCACCAACGCACGCTAACACTGCCGCTGGTAGTTTTCCTTCTTTTTCTAGAATTTGTTCTCTTGCTTCCCGACTGATGATGGACTGAAAATCACGTACCATCATAGGGAATGGATGGGCACCCATGACAGATCCCAATACGTAGTGCGTATCTGCAATACGATTTGTCCATTCCCGCATCGCTTCGGACACTGCATCTTTTAAAGTGCTCGTACCAGACGTAACAGGATGTACCTTAGCACCTAATAGTTCCATACGATACACATTAAGAGCTTGTCGTTCGCAGTCTTCTTGACCCATGAAGATTTCACATTCCATGCCCATCAAGGCTGCCACTGTGGCGGTAGCCACTCCATGTTGGCCCGCTCCCGTTTCGGCAATAACTCTTGTTTTACCCATCCGTTTCGCTAATAGCATTTGACCTAGCACATTATTTAATTTATGAGAACCCGTATGATTTAAGTCTTCCCGCTTTAAGTAAATCTTAGCGCCCCCTAAATCCTTTGTCATTTTCTCTGCATAATATAACAAAGAAGGGCGGCCTGTATAGGATACATGTAGGTCTTCTAACTCTTTGATAAAATCTGGATCCTTCTTATACGTTTCATAGGCTTCTTCCAGTTCAATGATGGCATTCATTAACGTTTCTGGCATGAATTGTCCACCAAAGTCCCCAAAATAGCCATGGCGATGTGTTGTCATTTTATATCTCCTCATCTATTTATTACTGTCTTAACGATCTGTGTCATCGTTTTTATTTTTTAGCATCTATTTGTTACTGTCTTAATAATCTGTGCCATAGCTTTCATTTTTTTAGCATCTTTTTGTCCATTTGTCTCTAGACTACTACTCATGTCGAGTCCAAAGGGCTGTAGTCGTCGAATGGCACGTGCTACATTGTGTAATCCTATACCGCCTGCTAGGTAGTATGGCACCTCTACATCTTCTAGCAATGACCAATCCATGGTCTTACCCGTGCCTCCACGTTCTTCCTTAGAGTAGGCATCAACCACCAGTCCATCAATAGGCGCATGTTCCCATGGCAAAACATCTTCTTTGCTTTGCACCTGTATGGCTTTCCATATCTGAACGGATTCTAAATCTTGTTCCTGTAATTGATTCCGTAATGTTTCAATATAGTCTATGGTTTCATCTCCATGTAATTGCACTGCTGAAAGTGGCACTTCTTTAGCAATCTCTACAATAGTAGGTATCGTTTCATTGACAAACACACCTACTGGTGGGCTGGATCTATCACCGCTTGTAGTTGTTAAGCTATCTTGCAAACTTCTTACAATGGATTGGGCTTGTTCTACCGTCACTTGTCGTTTACTCAGTGCAAAGACAAAGCCTACATAGTCTGGTTGCGTGTCTAGTAATGCAGAAACTGTATCTAATTGCGTTATACCACAGAATTTTATTTTAGGCTGATAGTTCTGTTCTGTCACTGGGTTAGATTCCGATAATTCTAATATCTCTGGTTCCGACAGAATTACACTTTTTAATTCAGAATGTATGAAACCATTTTCCTTATCACTTTTATTCTTTGCTATCATTTCTCCATTATTAATACTATAGGCGAAACGTTTCTGTCTGATTGGCCCATACAATTCAGCTAGCTTAGCCACTTTATCTGTGGCTTTCATAAAACTTTCACCCATAAGAGCAGCGTGAATCTTGTTTTCTCGTAAACGTTGGATATCTTCCGCTGTATCTAGGCCACTTTCAGAAACGAAAATAACAGAATCATCCACTAAATTTCGTAAACGTATGCTGTTGTTCACGTCCACCGTGAAGTCTTTTAAATTCCGGTTGTTCACTCCAATGATGCGGGCCCCTATATTCACGGCTCGCAACACTTCTGTTTCATCATGAGCCTCTACTAAACAGGATAGACCTAAGCTATCTGCTAGCTTGTGAAAGCCTCTCATCGTCTCATCATCCAAGATGGCTGCAATCAGTAATATAGCCGAGGCGCCCCACAATTTTGCTTCATAGATTTGGTATGCATCAATGATGAAATCCTTCCTAAGTACAGGAATATGTACAGTTGCTGCGATGTCTTGTAAATACCGGGGACTCCCTAAAAAGAAATCTGGCTCTGTCAGTACGGATATGGCGGCCGCCCCTGCCATTTCGTAGTCCTTCGCAATGTCTAAATAAGGAAAGTCTTCTGCAATCACTCCTTTGGATGGAGATGCTTTTTTCACTTCACATATAAAATTAAAATCTAACTCTTGTAATGCCTGTTCAAAGGGAAAATCCTTGCCTATGTGCATTCTTTCTACTTGCTGTTGCAACTCTGACAAGGATAGCTTTTCTTTCGCTTCCTTGACACGTTTTTTAGTAGCTGCAACTATTTTGTCTAATATCATAACTATCTCTATTTCTATCCTATTATTCTGCAATAACCTTATTATCATAGTATGTATATGCCAACACACCATCAGTAGTATTCTTATATCTAAATGATATCGGTAGGAGTTCATATATCTGCACTATTTAGTTACCAAGATACCTAAATACCTAAATACCTATAAGAATATGCTATTCCTCAAGGATATCTCCCGCTTTATAAAAGTAATGGCAACCACCGGGTATTAAACATTTTGCGAGGCTTTCACAAATCTTGCAAGCGCCTCTGCTCCCGCACCAGAATACAGTAATTTCGCTACCATTTTAAATGCATCCTCTAAGATTACCTCTCCATCTTTAGCCAAGTAGTACGCCATGCCCACATTGAGTATCACTGCTGTAGCTCGGCCACTTCTATCTTTACCTTTTAGTAAAGTGCGTGTAATCTCAGCATTCACCTGTGCATCACCACCCACCAATTCATCCGCTGTAGCATAGGTAAATCCATAATCCTTAGGATCTAATTCATAGGTCTTGAATGTGCCGTGGTCAATTTCACAGACTGTCGTTGTCCCTGTAGCAGTAATTTCATCTAGTCCGTCACTACCATATACGACAGCACCACGATGAACACCTAAATTAGACAAAACCTGTGCCAAGGGTTCCACTAAGGACCGATCGTACACACCCATCAGCTCTACTGTTGCCCCCGCAGGATTTGCCAAAGGTCCTAAAATATTAAATACCGTTCTGACCCCCATGGCTTTTCGAACAGGACCTGCGTATTTCATCGCTTCATGGTATACCGGAGCAAACATAAAGCAAATATTTACTCCCTCTAATACTTTTCTATTCTGATCTCCATTCAGTTCTAGTTTCACGCCTAGTACTTCTAGTACATCGGCAGCACCACATTTGCTAGATACGCTACGGTTACCGTGTTTAGCGATAGGGATGCCCGCCGCAGCTAATAGGATGGCAGACGTGGTAGAAATGTTGAAAGTACTACTACCATCTCCACCAGTACCTACGATTTCTACCACCGTATGATCGTGTGGTACGGACCCAGCTTTTTCTCGCATCACTTCAGCAAAGGCTGTAATCTCTGTGACACTAGGACCCTTTGCTTGTAAGCCTCCTAAGAAGGCTGCCATAGGTACTTCCTGTACATTGCCGCTCATAATCGCATTCATCGTTTCTTTTGCCAATTCATAAGGCATATCTTGACCCTCTGTGACGAGGCGTATTGCATGTTGAATCATCTGTATTTCCTCCTATACACTACAATTCCTCTTGTATGAAATCGAGCTAGTAACTATTCATAAATCATAACCATAGATTGGATATAACATTATTTTCATAATCTGTATAAATACGTTACTTTGCCCTTGTATATTTCTCTCTCAGTACATCTATTACGCAATAGAATGGTATTCTAAAAAATTCTTAACCATTTGTGTTCCCTGTGGTGTCAAAATAGATTCTGGATGGAATTGCACACCATAGATCGGATGCGTTTTATGCTCCATGGCCATAATTTCCCCATCTGCTGTGCGAGCCGTTACCACTAGTTCATCTCCTAAGGTATCTTCTAAAACCGCTAGGGAGTGATACCGCGCTACGGGGAACTCTTCTGGGATGTCTTTCCATAATATAGATGGGTAACATTGGGTCGCCACGCTTTGCTTACCATGCATCACTTCTTTCGCATATCCCACAGTGGCTCCGAACACTTCACCCATCGCCTGATGCCCCAAGCAAATGCCTAAGATGGGAAACTCGCCTTGACATGTTTCGAGCAACTCTTCATACACCCCTGCATCCTTTGGTCGTCCCGTTCCCGGTGAAAGGATCACACACTCTGGTGAAAGTTCTTGAATTTCTTTCACTGTCATTTCATCACTGCGGATGACTTTAATATCTTTCACTAGCGAACCAATGAGTTGATAAATATTGAAAGAAAAACTATCGTAATGATCGATGAGTAATACCATATTACACCTCCTGTGCCAATGTGATGGCTGTCACCATAGATTGTGCTTTGTGGATAGTTTCGTTGTATTCATTCATAGGCACACTATCTCGCACAATGCCACCGCCAGACCGAACAAAAACATGTCCCTCTTTTGCCATAGCCATGCGAATGCCGATACACACATCCATATTGCCAGAAAAATCCAAGTACCCTACGGCACCGCCATAAACACCACGAGGGCTTTTCTCTAATTCTTGTAAAATCTGAATGGCACGAATTTTAGGAGCTCCCGATAAAGTACCTGCCGGCAAAGTAGCGCCAATAGCATCTAAGGCATCAAACTCTTCTCGTAATGTCCCTTTTACAGTACTTGTTAAATGGATAACATGAGAAAATCGTTGTAGTTGATGTAACGATTCTACTTGAACAGATCCGAACTCACAAATTTTACCAATGTCGTTACGTCCTAAATCAACGAGCATATTATGTTCCGCTAATTCTTTTTCGTCCTGACTTAGCTTAGCCTCTTGCGCTCTATCTTCCTCTTCATTCTTGCCCCGTGGCAAAGTGCCTGCAATAGGGAATGTATAGACGCTTCTATTTTGTAATTTAACCAGTGTTTCTGGAGAGGCCCCTGTCAATTCCACAGATTTACCACTCATGTAGAACATATATGGAGATGGATTCATCGTGCGTAGCACGCGGTACGCATTGAGTAAACTTCCCTTGAACTTCGCCTCTCTACGGTTCGATACGACGGCTTGGAAAATATCTCCTTCAGTGATGTAATGTTGCGTTTTTCGTACTACCTCTTGGTATTCTTCTGAAGTAAACTCAGAGGTAAATTCACTTGTTAATACACCGCGTTCAATATCTGCTTCTTCGCCATCTTTCACCAAGTCTGCCAAGGCTTGTAGTTCTAATTGCGTCCGCTCATAATTGCGCTCTATATCGTCTGTGCGCACATGACCGATGATATAGATTTTATTTTTGTAATGATCAAAGGCAATGACTTTATCGAAGAGCATAAGGTCTACATCGTTAACCATACTCGTATCTGTATCACTGATGTGTTGATCCAAAGTAGGTTCTAAATAGCGAATATATTCATAGGCGAAGTATCCCACAAATCCACCTGTGAAAGTTGGCAACTCTTCTATTCTAGGGCTTTTATATTGACCCAAGATGTTTCGTATTTCTTCCGTCGGATTATGACATGTGAAAGTACGTGTCATATCTCCTTTGATCGTCATCGTATGGTTTTTGCATGTCACTTCTAACAAAGGATTGTAACCTAGGAAAGAATATCTCCCCCAGTGATGGGTGTTATCTGCACTTTCCAATAAGAATGTGTGAGCGCTCACCTTTTTTAATGCTTTCAGTACAGAAATAGGTGTGCGAATATCCGACAGTAATTCCACGTAAACCGGTACAATGTCGTACCCTTGTCCTAATTGTTTTACGCTTTCTAATGATGGTTTCATAAATCCTCCTGCAATAAAAAAACTCGCCCTAGACTATACGTCAAGGACGAGTTCATATGCTAAATACACTGCACGAATGCGCAGAAAGATTCATATAAATCGCGGTACCACCTTGTTTGAATGCATGCATTCCCCTTTGCAGGATACTATCATATCCCTCACGATTAACGCTCATGACACGTTATGCTATACTAGGACAATTGTCCGTTCCCCATACCCTCGGTGGTCCATTTAATAGACTGCGTTCTGCGGGGCTCTCAGCTACCCCCACTCTCTGGAAGTGCACGTTCTATTTTTATCTCCACCTCATCGGTTTCGTAGGCGAGTATTAAATTATGTAACAAATATTATCACACTAAAATACATTTGTCTACTGAATAGTAACATTTTTCTATAATTTTTTATAGAGTATTCTGTCTATCCTATAGGTAGACTCTATATATAAGCAAATGCGAAAAATAAAAACTAATTATTTCATATCTACTCCTTATAATGCAGAGTAGCAGAAAATAATCTTTTTAATGCCATAGTATAGTAATTATAAAATAAATTTACAATCGCATTAATTCTTTGCCTTATACTAGTTCCTTTAAAACCGCCACCTCTACCTGTCCAGGCGCCGATGCTTGTCCCAGTATACCAAAGGTCAAACAATTCCCAAACACATGTCCACAGGTGCGTGTCATCTGCCCTAATTGTCCCATGGACATGGTTATCCGTGGCAACTGTAGATACCGCTCCGTTAATTCCTTTGTAAATTGTAATACGGACAGTACATCATCATTTGTGGTTGGCATGAGCGCAAACTTAATCACTTGCGCATCCACAGATACCATGCGTTCTGCGTAGACATGTAATGTTTCTATATCTGGCGTACTTTGAAAGTTATGATAACTCATCACCGTTTGCATCCCTTGCTGATAGGCTTGCTGCATGATACTACCAATTTCCTCTGTGTAGGCAAATAATTCTACATCGATGGCTTGTACCAAGTCTTGATTCACAATCGCTTGTAATAATTTGATGTAATTATCACTACATAACGGCGTTCCTCCACCTTCACCTATCGTTCGCCATGTAAACAACACAGGCATATCTGCAACTTTAGAATACACTTCCTCGACGAATGTTACTATTGTTGGTATATACTCATCTTCAGATATATTGGAACACTTCATCCACATATCTGGGCGCAATTCGATGAGGTCTACCTTTGCTTGCACTGCTTCTTTCACTTGTGAAAGTATATCCTCTACTTTCGGTCCTACAATAGGAACGCAAATAGCACATCGTTCTACTTGTATAGGCCCTTGTTGTTTTGATTTCATGTATTCCGCTCCTAATTATTATTTATACATATATACAGCTATCTATTAGTGCCATAATTTATTTTTACTGTCAAAGCATATGATATCAAGTATATCAAATCACCCTTAACAAATAGCTCGTAATGCTCACTATGTATTGTAACTATAGATTCTATAAAATAACATTTACCAATATATCCATGACTAAGTTATTTTTAGACATATGTATGATTGCTACTACTATACCACATAAGCACAACACAATAAAAGCCAAATCACGATGAGCATTCATTCATGATTTAGCTAATACAAATATTCTATCCGTATGTGCATATACTATTCAATACTATATAAACACGATACACTTGCACTACTACTAAAATAACTATTGCTCTGCTTTAGGTTCAGGTGGCACCGTTTTCACAATAAACGCAAGGGCAATGACATGACCGATCCACACCGCTCCCATAACGTACAAAGCTACCGGCATATTGCGCATGCTATAAGCCCCAATACCTAATAAAATAGACACGGACACTAAAATATTAATCTTAGTGCGCAGTGGCATGCCACTTTTATTTTTAAACGGCTCTACGTAATTTGCATAAAGCTTAGAGTTTACAAACTTTTCATGGAATCGTTTCGAACCTCTAGCAAAACAAAATACGGCGAATAAATAAAACGGTACCGTTGGCAATAAAGGTAATACAACTCCCAACGACCCTAAGCCAAAGCTAATAGCACCTAATACAATCCAAATATAACGAATCACACCCGTTGATTCTTGTACCTCTTTTGTTACTGTTTCTTTCACTTGTCACCCCTATATAATATATATTCTGATAAATTTACTCATTATAAGTAATTGTACCACGAGATAAGCCTTATTCCAATTCATACACTATATTTTTATTATGCCTTTTAAGATTGATTACAAAAAATGATGATACACAAATCATCCTGTATATCATCATATTTTTGAGTCTTCTTAAATAGATACAAAATATCTAAGCAGATCTTCATTTGAACTTTTATTAACTAGCTTAAATCCGCATTCTTCATAAAAATTGCGTAAAGCACCACAATCTTTGCATTCTACTAATAATGTTCTTCCTCCAATTTTATATTGAATATCTCTTATAATATTTTGAGCTATACCTAATAATTGTTTTCCCGTTATCAGTTTTTTTCGATGAATATCATCTTTATGATTTTTTCCTAACTGCCCTAGCAATAAGGCTACACACTGTTTTTTTCCCTCGTTACCAGAAATCTTTCTAATAATACTACGAGAAACATTAGACGACACATCTATAGTAATTAAAGCTAATGAAAAATACCCTACTAATATATGTGTATCACCATCATCATAGAAAACAAAATATGTACGCGACAGATTTTTTCTTTCATATTCAGCAGCTTTACCTTTCAAAAAATTCTCCACATCAGTATTAATTGGGCACGAGAATCTATTAATCAAATTCTCGAATACATTTTTATCAGATATAATATCACATAATTGTAGAAGCTTATATTTCATTTATTCCTCCATATTTAAAAATTTTGGAATATCCTCTTTGCTTATACTTTCAATCTCAAAATCTGAAGGAATATTCAATTTTTTATTTTCATCAAATATTTTAGAAATTTTCTTCGTTGCTATTTCATCAAACTTAAATTCTGTTAAAAAACTTGACGTCGCCATAAATACCTCCTTCTTATAAACTACAACCTATATGTATATTATCTCACTTTATTATTATTTCATCAACAAAATATTTTAAAATCCCTATTCCAACAGCCATTCTAGCACGTTTTTTTGTTGTATTCCCTCATAAGATGCATTACTATTAATCTCATCCAAAGTAAGCAAAAATTTCGTATGATAATCTTTCACCTCAAATAAGGGCGTTAGTTCTCTGTCTAATGTGGTAGGATCCAACACACTTTGACTCACTTGATAATACTCAAATAGTCCATGTTTCTGAGCTACAAAATCTATTTCACCATTTTTTAGGATACCCACATGAACCGTATAGCCTCGACGCAATAATTCTAAATACACCACATTTTCAAGAATGTGACCTGTATCTCGTCCTGTGTTAGGTACAAAAAATGTTCTCAGCCCAGAATCAACTAAATAAAATTTAGAATATAATCTAAGTAGTTCTTTCCCTCGCACATCAAATCTAGACGCTTCATAAATTAACAATGCATCTCTCAGTGCTGCTATGTACCTTTCTACAGTACGGCTGTCTACCTTTCTACCCATACTAGTAAGAGAATCGGCTATTTTTTTAGGAGTTAATAAACTTCCCACATTAGCTGCAATATACCGGATAATACTTTCTAATATTAAAATATCGCTTCCCTTTAAGCGAGTCATAACATCTTTCAACACTACAGAATTGACTATACCTTCTAAATAGGTACGTAGCATTTCATCATGACCAGCATATTCTAGTGTCCCTGGGAAACCACTCTGCTCTATAAATAAACGATATAAACTATTCAAAGATAGATTGGTTGTATCTTTATGTGCTTCAAAAAACTCTTTAAATGATAAAGGTAACATATCTAGCTGAACATATCGACCCGCTAATAATGTAGCCATTTCTGAAGACATAAAATACGCATTAGATCCGGTAATATAGATATCTACATTATCTTTAATATAAAAACTATCTACTACACGTTCGAACCCTTGCACATGTTGGACCTCATCCAAAAATATATACATTTGTTGATTAGGAACTATCTTAGACTTTATGTATTCATACAACCGTATATAATCCGTTAAATCCCTATATTCCAAATCTTCAAAGTTAATGGCAATAATTTGATTTTCCTTTACCCCTTCTTGTAGTAACTCTTGTTGAAAGAGATAAAATAGAGTTGATTTACCACATCTACGCACACCAGACACAATTTTTATAACATTTTTTTCTCTATGATTTTTTAGAAACTGTACATACATTTCCCTATTAATTAGCTTCATGCCTACTCCTCTATCACTTATGATACCTTTCAATACGATGAAAGTATCACTCAGTTTCTCAGTATCTGCAAAAATACATTACAATGCAATCTTTACTATAATTTTAACTAAGATTGCACTTAAATGCAATCTTTATTTAAAATAAATTATTTATTGCATTCCAATGTAATTTTCATTTTATAGTAGACAATCTTCGCATCTCAATGCAATCTTTTTTCACAATGTAGTCACTGTATCTCGATGCAATTTCGGATACGCTGAGAATATTCCTTGCCACTAGATAGATCGTAGTCCTATGCTGCCATACTAGTGCACATAACATGGTAATAGAGGATAGCTAACTTGCATCGTTAACTATCCTCTATCATACATCCTTATATACTGAAAGCTAGTCTACGTTCTTGTGTAGTCATACATAGACATGAGCCTACATCTATAAGATTTTCATTCCTTTATATTAGAACTTGTACGTACCTTGGATACGAGTGTAGTTACCTAATTTAAAGTTTTCTGCACCGTATAATGTATCACGTTGGCCAATACCTTCAGCATCGAATGTATAGAACGCCTCTACTAAGAAATCTTTCGCAGGTACGTAACCGCCACCCAATGTAAAGCTACGGATACCGTCTAAGTAACGATCAGGTACAGCACCTGTGCCATTACCACCTAAGAAGGAACCATGTGCAAAGTATTTGTAATCGATGAAGGCATTCCAGCTACCTGGACGATGGTAATCCGATTTACCTACGTCAAAACGTACAGTCCAGAAGTGAGGTGTACCTCCTTGACGATGTCCTAAGATTTCAAATTGTGGTTTCTCTTCAGGGTTTGTAATATTAGCAAATGTTTTACCTGCTGTAGATTCATAGATACTGCCACCATTCATGAAGCGACCGAAGTCCGTTCTATTTTGACCATAGTCGAAGGATACAGACGTTTTGTCTCCAATTTGGTATTTCAAACCAATACCGAATACATTCGCTAAACGATTAAATGTTTTAGATTCTGTACCAGTACCATTTGCGTAATTCACAGTATGATTTTGGTTACTCATAGAACGTAAGTACCATGCAGTAACACCTAATTTATCGGATACTTGTTGACGATATTGTACAAAGCCAGCACGTTTCATAGCAGGAATCACGTCACGTTGGATGATAACACCTTCCGTTGGAATCACTTTACCAGTTGCATTACCTAAGGCTTCACGAGGAAGTTTGCTGTAGTGGTCGGCTCTTTCTAGAACTGAGTTTACTTTTTTGAAGAAGTTTACTAACAATTTAGGATATGGTTTAGATTCTGTCACATTCAAAGTATCATCTGTCAAAATATTCATTTCGGTGATTTTCTCTTTGAGAGTTTCGATTTGTTTTTCATCGAATGTGTATACTCCATTTCCGTCAGCAGTATGACCCGTACCACTAGTCTTTTCTGGTACTTCTCTATCTGCCGTTGTTTTATAGGCCGCCACAATAGCATCTTTATTAGCGTCGAACCATTTAGAGATGTATTCTCGACCACCGTCTTTTAGTAAATCTTCATTAGTAAGTGTTACTTTAAAGAGATCTAACCGACTGTCAATACCATTTAATTTACCATCATTAGGTATTACGTTAATGGTACGCGGAACATTTGGTGTTTCTCCTACTTTTACTCGGATTGTACTGCCACCATCATAATCTTCTGGATCTGGCTCTTCTCTATAAATTGGTTCTGACCATAAGGTGTCAAACTTCAATTCAGGCACTTCAAGAATTAATTTATTCTTATCGCTGTTGAAATCAGCACTATATGCTTTGCTTGCCAACTCTTGCATATGTTTAACCACTTCGAATTGTTTTTCCACAAATGGTTTGCGAATTTCATCTGTTACTGCTTTTTCAGTATTTGCCAATGTTTTTTCTAAGGCTTCTTTTTTCGCTTTATCATCAGCAGTAGCAAGACGCAAGTTTTCATATAAAGGTTTTAATTTGGCACGTTCAGCATTAAGTTCTTTTTCTAAATCATCTTTTTTAGTTTCTAATGCTTCTTTTTCAGGCCCATCTTCTGCAGCATAATAAGCTTCAGAAACTTCATCATATTTAGTACTTATCTCTTCTACTTTTGCATTGACTACTTCGATTTGGTCATTGATAGGTTTTGACGTTGCTTCAATCTTAGCTTCTGTTGCAGCAATTTCCGCTTTAATTGTTGTACCGGCAGCTGCAATTTTATCTTGACCAGCTTCGACTGCTTTCTCTTCAACTTCTTTAATTTCTTTCAATTGATTATAGAATCCAACTGTATTAACAGATGTATCAGTGGTAATTGCTTTATAAGCATTTAAGTCTGCACCCAAGAATTCACCTACCATTGGAGCACGCTTAAATCCACTATACAATGCATGGGTATAGGCAGAATCTGTTACACCTGTGCTATGTTCAAAATCACCATAACCTACACGTACTTGCTTATTATCATCAGTCCAAACAGCGCGAACACCATCGTACTCTTTGCCGAACCAATAACTTGTCACACCCATAGGTTCTGTCATGCGACCTGCTGTTAAATCCCATTTGTTCGTATGTTTTGTAATTGTTGCTTCATCAATGCGTTGGTGATTGAATCCTTTTGTCACTTTTACTTGGTGATCTGTGTCTACACCTCGTTGGCCACTAGCACTAGCTACAACACGTACATCCACATCTTTACCAATACGAGCGTCTACACCAGCACGAACTCGAGATGTAAATCCATGATTATCTGCATCGCGAAGGTTCTCTACAGCATCATCTTCCACATAGCTTGTAGCAGTGACACGACTAGTTGGACGGTCGAATCCTAAATGGCTATCCCAACGGTTTCTGTAATCGCCAACAAAAGAAACACCTTCTGGTTTATTTTCGTCAAAATCACGGTGAATGAAAGAATCCATTGAATCCATCACTCGTGTTTTTATTTCTACTGTAGCCGTATTTGCTTGACCGCTACCTGTATTGGCATCGCTACCAAATTTCAAGTTAATACCCATACGGAATTGACGTGTAGAAAGGGCACGATCATCATCACGATGGTCAAAAATATTGTTGATACCGAAGTACACACGGGAGTCTTTGTTGATTTTCTTTTGAACAATCATATTCCAGATGCCGTATGTTTTGCTTTCATACATGTCACTAGTACGACGGTCAGATCCGGAATAGGAAATTTCAGACTTACCTTCGATTTTCTTAGCTTCTTTCGTTACTGGGTCTAGTACGATAGCCTTTGTAATTGGATCTCTTTCATAAGCTGTACCAGATGTCATGTATCCGCCACCACCAGATACGGAGTTACTATCTAACATATTGATGTAGTAATCACTCCAGAGGCTACCAGACCAACCTGTTTTTTCATCTTCGTAATCTACGCCAATACCAATTTTGTGAGTCGGTTTGTCTAACAATTGACGTGGCATATCTGGATTACTTTTGTTGATAGCATGTAAATAGGTATAGCCTAAACGAGCTTTCCATTTATTGGAAAGTTTTTGTTTCAACTCCCATTCAACACCAGTAATTTCTGCTTTACCAATATTTTTAAAGCTGTAAATCATATCTGGAGCGTACAAGAATTTATAAACGCCTCGTTCCGTATTTTCATTCAAATCTGTATGGAAGTCTAAGATATGTCCTGTATTATAGGCAGTAATATAGTTATCAATATTATTTCTGAACACAGTCAATTTACTGTAGGTATTCTTATTTTCCCCTTCAATGGATACGTCAAAGTTAATGGATTTTTCAGGTTTTAAATTAGGATTACCTTGCCAGTACCAACCAAGACGAGCTTCACCACCATTTAAGCTAAATGCCGTAATATGAGATGGGAACATTTCCCAGTTGTAGAATAATTCACCCATACCTGGTTCTACATAACTACTACCCACATTTGCTTTCAAACGGCGATGTGTATTGCCATTCAAATTATGGGTTACGCCCATATTGAAAGACAAATTAGATCCAAACAAGCTGCTATGGTCAAAACGAGCAATTGGCGTTAAGATTGTATTCTTGTTCAATTGCCAAGTATCTTGCACAAATAGGTATTGTTTATTAATAGAGCCCGAACCCACTGTTTGTTTATTGATGCGTTTGTTAGCTTCTTCTTTAAAGTTAGCACCATTTAATTTAATGACTTCACTAACTTTTGGTTTAACTGTATTATCATAATAATACAATGGTAAATATGCTACATCATATCTTGAGTCAGGATCCACTTTGTCCATAATGCTCGTTTGTTTTTTATTATATTCAATTAAATCTGCTCGGTTAACTTCTTTTAAAGTGTTTGCAAACTCTAAATATTTTTTATATACTTCAGGGTATTTTTTTTCTAATGTATTAGGGTTAGCTCCATTAATCCATGTTCTAGCGGCTGCAGGATCGCCTTCTGTCAACTTCTCTTTATAATTCAAGAAATCTTCATAGGTAAACTCAGGTACTTTACTGTTTGGATTGGATTTATCTGTGTTGTACCACTCTTTTTCCTTATTACGTTCAATGATACCATCTTTATTCTTACCAAAAGAATAGTCATAAATGTTAGATTTTGGAACACCATTTCTGTCTACAGATAGACTCTTATCGAAATCCCATGGATCTACATTACGCACATAGGTATTCGGTGCATTTTTCAAGCGGCTACCTGTACCAGTTTCACGGGACATACCCACACCATAAGAAATTAAATGATCATCATTAGCTTGTATATCGCCAGATACACCTAAGTTCCATTGTTTATGGTCAATATTATCGGTATATTCTAAGGTATTTTTACCTTCATAGGTGCTTTTACCATAATCACTACTCAAAGTTAAGTCATTTTCAGTGGTACGAGTGTAGTTTAACTCTGCTTTCCAATTGGAAACATCATCTTTACCTTCATAGGTCAAATTCATGGTGTTACGATTTAGATCGCGTTTGTAGTGCATTTGTGGGACCATGAAGGAATCACTATTTTTTACATAGCGTTCTAAATCTTCACGATAGCGTTCTAGCTTCATGCTGATCGTTTGGTTATCTTTCACATCGATGATGCTGGCAATTCCCACATTCGCATTTGTACCATAGTAACGCAAGGAGTTTTTAAGGAATCCATGGTCTACCGTATCATCAGCTCCTAGGGCAGATTGTCTAGGACTTTCACTAGCATAGATAGGCATAATATCTCGTTTGCTACCAAAGATATTTACTTTTACTTTGCCCATTTTACCAGAATCGGCACGAACAAAGACATTCGTAGCTGGTGTACTGTTGCCGTCACCGCGCTCACGGATGCCTTCTACATTTAACTGAAGACCCGCTTTATTGCGTGGCTTGTTAGTAATCACATTAATGACACCACCCATAGCATCGGAACCATATTTAGCGCTCGCTGCACCTTGTACGATTTCAATATGATCTAAGTTTTCAGTACCAAGACGTTGTAACTCATCACCAGCACCTTGGTATTTCGATAGGTCACCCATTACAGGTTGACCATCTACCAAAATTAGGGTATGACGTGGCTCTGCCCCACGAATGGATACGCCAACACGCCCCATGGCATCCACAGTACGGCTTACACCTGTTTCACCAAATACAATATCTTCCGCAGACTTAGCCTGCTTAGCTTCGATATCCTTTTTGGTAATAATTTGTACTTGTTGCGAATTATACTTAGCCTCTTCTTGTGCACGATTCGCTGTTACAAATACAGACCCTTCCGCATGCGCTACGGTTGGAACTAGAAAACTTGCGCCCCCAATCCATGTAGCAATGGCACAGGAAAGCATAAGGTACTTCTTTGTTGATTCACCTTTCCTTGTCATTGGCAACCTCCTCCTAAACTCAAAAATATACATTTTTTTGAGAAATAAATTCAAATTACTTTTATTATATCTGTTATTGATAATCTTTTTCTACTCTAAAAAGTATGCTAATGCTCCATTACGACATTTTAAGAATAATTTTTAAAAAAAGCTATAACCAATTGAGTGTGCTACTCAATTAAGTTATAGCTTTTCTTATCTGTATTTTGCAGTGATTTGATTATGCTTCGTTCGTAACATATGATTAACTTATTTGTTACATATGTTAATACACTACCACGAATCCTATCATCTGCCAAATATTATGTATTTGTATATTAGAATCTGTACGTACCTTGAATACGAGTGTAGTTACCTAATTTAAAGTTTTCTGCACCGTATAATGTATCACGTTGTCCAATACCTTTAGCATCAAATGTGTAGAATGCTTCTAGTAATAAATCTTTACGAGGAACATAGCCACCACCTAATGTAAAGCTGCGAATACCATCTAAGTAACGATCTGTCACGGCGCCTGTACCATTACCACCGAAGAAGGAACCATGTTGGAAATATTTGTAATCCATAAATGCATTCCAGCTACCAGGTCTTGTGTAATCAGATTGACCGATATCAAGACGAGCTGTCCAGAAGTGTGGAGTACCACCCATAGAGTGTCCTTTTAATCTAAAATCAGCTGTTCCTGGTGTATGTTCGTAGTTAGTGTGACCATTCATGTAACGACCGAAATCAGTACGGTTTTGACCATAATCTACGGATAACAATGCAGAATTGCCCAATTGATACTGTAGACCAATAGCGAATACATTTGCTAATTTATTAGATGTATAAGTATGATTGATAGGGTTTGTTAACTCAATCTCTCTATCTTCATAAATTGGTTCACCTGGTACTTCATAACCATCTTCATCATAGGTTACTGGTCCAGTACCAGTTTGTATG
>CAUQLO010000023.1:0-28226 GCA_963518725.1 uncultured Veillonella sp.
ATTGGGGCATTTATTCTTATGCAGGATGCATCTATTTTTCACATGGCATTGCTGGTTTCAGTCCCCTCAATGTGGCATTAATTCTAAAGGTTAATAAAAAAGATCCTACAAAGCCTAAAAGAAAGTTTCAGTCCCCGCAATGGGGCAATAATTCTAAAGATCAAACCGACAAAGCCATTATAATGATTCCACATGTTTCAGTCCCCGCAATGGGGCAATAATTCTAAAGCCGGCGAAACTTCTTTAGTGTTGGCACTTGTGCGTTTCAGTCCCCGCAATGGGGCAATAATTCTAAAGGGCACCCCTTAGAAACCGCATAACCAAGCCTTTCAAAATGCACTTTCCGGCTGAGATCGCTATTTTGAAAAATAGTGTTAACTCTACATTTCAAAAACACCTCTGAGACCGCATGGTCACTGGGCCGGCTGAGATCTTGAATTTCTTTAGAATTTTTTCGAAAATCAGGCTACTTTATAAATGTTTTTACAAAAACATTTGTCGCCCTTTTCTACTTAGTACTATACCATACTTTTCTGGTACTTTCAAGGATTTTTACATAATTTATGTTCCTCCCATAGTGGTATTAAACATTTCTTTTACCAGTCCCACCTCTTAACTACAGCTATTGTACACAAAAAATCAGCCATTCCTCAGAATCGCTGTACTTTATCTTCGTCTATTCATTTTATTATGTAACAACGTATTACACTCCTTTCATCAGATCAGTATCTTGGCCTTATTGCTCCTGCGCCAAGAACCCTGCCACTGCACATGCTAAGCTTGCTAGTATTCCATATAGCATATCTCTCACACTCCTTTCATCTTATCTAACTGACACTAGCGAATGATTAGTCCGCTAATAATGCTCCTAGTAATAACAATCCTAACATCTTCTCACCACCTTTCATCTTATCTAACCAACACTAGCGAACTATTAGTCCGCTAACAATGCTCCTAGTAATAACAATCCTAACATCTTCTCACCACCTTTCATTCTATCAAACTAACACTAACGAACTATTAGTCCGCTAACAATGCTCCTAGTAACAATAATCCTAACATCTTCTCACCACCTTTCGGAACTGTGTTCTTAGTATACCTCACAGTTAAATTCTTACATTACAAAATACCCGATAGTTCGACTTACTCTTCTTCAGAGCAGTCTAAGCCAGCTTCTACTCCGGCTATAAATGCACCGACTAGTACACCGACCACTGCACCAGCTACGGAAGCTGCCGCACCTAATGCTTCGTACAACATACTTTCACCACCTTTCTTAACTGTGTACTTAGTATACCCTATGATTAATTTTCTAAATTACAAAAGTCCCGATAGTTACATCTCCTCTTTCTCAATGCAAGGTCTTGAACAATTAGACCGTTAGCAACACATAGCACTAATGCTAGCCGCTTGTCATGTCCGTCCCTGACTGTGTACTTAGTATACCCTAGGATTGATTTCACAAATTACAAAACTCCCGCTAGTTATTGTGAAAGCAAAAACGATACGGCTAGATCATTGGTAGCTGTATCGTTTTATAGTTTATAATCAATATTGTGGTTAGTGATATATATTTTTATATTTTTCTTAATCTGCACCAGCAGATAAAAAAGAACTACTTTGCCGTGTGGAAAAGTAGTTCTTACTTGGATCGTATGGTAACGCTTGAAAACAAAAAAGCGGCCGAAGCCACTTTTTGTAAGTACGTAAAATTATTTACGTAAGCCTAATTTTTCTAAAATCGCACGGTAGCGTTCGATGTCTTTACGACGAAGGTAGTCAAGCATGTTACGGCGTTGACCTACTAATTTTAAAAGACCACGACGGGAATGATGATCTTTTTTGTGCTCTTTTAAATGCTCTGTTAAGTATACAATGCGGTTAGTCAAAATCGCGATTTGTACTTCTGGGGATCCAGTGTCACCTTCGTGAACAGCGAATTCTTTAATAATAGCTGCTTTAGCTTCTGTAGTTAACATGTTTCATGTCCTCCTAAAAATTACAATTCCATAGGCTAAAGTAATGGGCGGAGACTCAATTACCTCGCCTAGGTTAATACATCGTTATCTATAATACTATACTTTGTGGTAAAAGTAAAGTACTTAGCCCAACATCATGCGGTCGCTCAATGTATTTTCGCTGGCTACTTCAAAACGTTCCAATAGGTCTTGTACGGTTAGGTTCGCCTTCTCTTCCCCTTTTACGTCATAAATCACTTTGCCATTATCCATCATGATCAAGCGATTGCCGAATCGTAAGGCATCACGCATGTTATGGGTAATCATCAAGGTAGTCAAACGATGTTCTTTAACTAGTTCATCTGTAAGTTGCAAGACTTTTTCCGCTGTTTTCGGGTCTAAGGCTGCCGTATGTTCATCTAGTAATAACACTTCTGGTTTCAACATGGTCGCCATAAGCAAGGTAATGGATTGACGTTGTCCACCACTGAGCAAGCCCATACTAGAAGACAAACGATGTTCTAGACCCAATCCAAGGCGGGCTAATTGCTGTTTAAACAAGTCTCTTTCATTTTCTTTGAAAGCCCAAGACAAGCCCATTTGTTTGCCACGGCGCAAAGCAAGGAGCATATTCTCCTCAATTTGCATATTACCAGCTGTGCCCAACATTGGATCTTGGAAGACGCGACCAATGTATTTGGCCCGTTTGTATTCCGCCATGTGCGTTACGTCCACATCATTGATATGCAATGAACCTTCATCGACGGAGAATACACCTGCAATGGAGTTCAATAACGTACTTTTACCGGCTCCGTTACCGCCGATAACGGTCACGAAGTCTCCATCTTCTAATCGTAAATCAATGCCACGAAGAGCAATTTTTTCGTTCACAGTGCCTTTATGAAAGGCTTTCACAATTCCTTTTAATTCTAACATGTGTATACCCTCCTCTTAACCACGACGAAATTTACCTTGCCACGTTGGTAAGGATAGGGCAAGCGCTACTAAGATAGCGGTAAATAATTTCAAATCATTTGGAGGCATGCCTAGGTATAGCACTGTTGCAATCACGATACGATACACAATGGAGCCAAATACAACGGCTACTAAGCTCAACACGAAGGATGAGTTACCGAATAGTTTGCGCACTACGGAAGAAGAGGCAAATAGTACTTCCCCGATGATTACTGATGCTAAGCCGATAACGATGGTACCTACGCCCATGCCGATATCTGCAAAGCCTTGGGATTGCGCAATCAAAGCGCCGGACACAGCTACGAACCCATTGGATAATAACAAGCCAAGGACGATCATGGAATCTGTGTTTACCCCTTGGGCACGAATCATTTGTGGATTCACCCCTGTGGCACGGACAGATGTGCCAAGCTCTGTGCCGAAGAACCAGAATAGGAACAAGCCCACCACGATAGTTACCACCACACCAATGATAGTCAACGCCACTGCATTGGAAATGCCCATGCTATGGATTGCAGAGTACACTGTATCCATGCGCAATAGGGAGATATTTGCTTTTCCCATAATATGTAAGTTCACGGAATAGAGGGCAATCATGGTTAAGATACCGGCTAACAGCGCAGGAATCTTTAACTTCGTATGAATCCAGCCCGTTACGGCGCCGGCGATCATGCCACCTACACCTGCCACAAGGACTGTAATCCACGGATTCACTCCCATAGTAATGAGCACCGCAGAAATGGCAGCACCCATAGGGAAACTACCTTCCACTGTTAAATCTGCTACGTCTAAGATTCTGAAAGTAATGAATACACCCAATGCCAACAATGCCCACAATAGGCCTTGTGCAATGGTGCTAATAATTAAGTTTGTCATAGATCCTCCTACTCGGGGTTGCCCCCACTACTATACTACTGTTGTCGCAATGACTCTGGAATCTGGATATGCAAGCGATCTGCTTCATCTTGGTTGAATACAAATTTGATGGGCTCTTGCATTTCGATTGGCATGCTGTCCGGTGTACTTTCACCACGAAGTACACGAGCCGCCATATGACCTGTTTGAACTCCTAATTTATAGAAGTCTACGGAATAGGCTGCAAGACCACCTGTTTTTAGCCATGTGTCATCCGATGGGAACACAGGCAAGTTGGCACTGCTAAATATGGTGACGATGTTCGCATAGGACGAAGCAATGATATTGTCCGTTGGAAAGTACACCGCATCGATGCCCATGATGGACAATTGGTTCGCCGCTTGTGGTACATCATTCACATTGGAGACAGTAATTTCTACTAATTCCATACCGTATTTTTTAGCTTCTTCTCGAAAGCGTTCTGCTTGTAATTGTGAATTGACTTCACTGGAAGAATAGATAGTACCGATTTTTTTCGCATTCGGCAAGAGTTGATGTACTAGTTCTACCCGTTTTTCCATGGGTACCATATCGGTAGTACCCGACACATTGCCCCCTGGATGTTCATCACTATCCACTAATCGCGCTGTGGTATAGCTAGTAACCGCTGTTCCTAAAACGGGAATGTCCTTCGTAGCATTTGCCATAGCTTGTACCGCTGGGGTTGCAATGGCCACAACTAAATCGGAATTTCGCGCCACAAATCGTTGGGCAATGGTATTTAGATTGGATTGATCGCCTTGGGCATTTTGTTGGTCTAATATGACATTGTCCACAAATCCTTCTTCACGCAATCCATCTACGAAACCTCTGTTCGCTGCATCTAGTGCAGGATGCTCCGTTAATTGCAAGATACCTACTCGGTACATCTTGCCTCCTCCTGGTGCTTCTAGTGACGATTCATGCCACACCAAGAATCCCACCAGACAGACCACCAACAGGGCCAGTCCTTTTTTCCACATAAAAATCTCCTTTCTACTATACTACATTGGTAGCATCGCGCCACCTCCTACAGTCTTTCTATGGGAAAGATATAGAGATTATACTATTATTTACGCACTAATGCAATATGCACCATACCGATAACAAAACCAATAATGGACGGTACAATCCAGCCCATGCCGATAGAGGCAAATGGTAGCATGCCGTAATATGGCAATGCCCATTGTACGAATCCAGATTGGTTAATAAATGCTGGCGCTGTTGCCATCGCATCCCCTAAGGCTGCCCATAAGGCAAAGGCTGTTGTCCACGCATATACTGCTTGTCTTCCTTTGAATATTGGCGCTGCAAAGGACAACAAGATGATCGTAATGGACAATGGATACAAGAACATCAACACTGGGATAGCTAATTCGATGATTTTTGTTAAGCCTACGTTAGCAATTAAGAAACCCACTGCTGTTGTTAAGTATGCATAGCCACGGTAGCCCAATGTATTCGGGAACATTTCATCGAATGTTTCGCCGCAAGCACCAATTAAGCCTACGCATGTTTTTAAACATGCCAAGGTAACGATAATCGCCAAGAGCACTGCGCCTACATTACCAAAGTAGAACGCATTCATTTGCGCCATAGTGATGCCACCGTTTTTAGCAAGACCTAATGTGGTCACGCTAGTAGCACCACTGTAAGCTAAGAAACCGTAAATAACAGCCATAATCGAGCATGCCACGAAGCCTGATTTCACAAGGCCCATAGCAATATCCTTAGGTTCTGTAACACCCACACCTTGCAAGGCACGGATAACGATGATACCAAATGCCAACGATGCCAATACGTCTAATGTGTTATAGCCTTCTGTAAAGCCCTTAAAGAATGCATGTGTCGCATATTCCCCTTGTGGTGCTACTGCTGCGTAATCTCCCATTGGCATAACCACAACAGTGATCAGTAAAATACTTAGGAATATTAAGAACAATGGCGTTAATACTTTCCCAATGTAAGTCATCAATTTACCAGGGTTCAAGGAGAACAAAATGGCAATGATGAAGAACACCGCTGAGAATATAGCTAAGGCAAGATCTGGGTTGATACCCCCAAGGAATGGTTCAAAGCCGATGGTATAGGACACTGTACTCGTTCTTGGAATGGCAAATGCAGGTCCAATCGTGATGTACAATAACAAGGTAAAAATTTTACCATATGTCGGGTGTACACGACTTACCAAGTCTTGCAAGCCATTACTGCGAGATACGCCCATAGCGACGATGCCCAAGAATGGAAGGCCGATCGCTGTGGCTAAGAATCCCAACGTTGCTGGCCATAATGCTTGACCTGCCTCTTGTCCTAAGTGAACTGGGAAAATTAAGTTCCCTGCTCCAAAGAACATGCCGAATAGCATGGTTCCAATAAAGGCTACGGAACCCCAAGATAATTTTTGATTCATCACTATTCCCCCTTACATGATGATTTTTAATACATCTAACACTTCGTCTGGCAACTCATCTTTCGTACCTTTTAATTTTTCAATATAGTCGTAGCGGAACTCAAATGCTTTATGCAGAATATGATGATACTCACGCACTGTAAAGTCTGGCTCAAAACCTTCTACTTTTACATATTCTAAGTTTTCATATTTATAGAATGGTTCAAAGTTCAAGCTACCCTCAACTAAACCTTCTAACAAGCCCAATGTCACTTCTTTTGGAATTTTCTTATCCAAGAAGAATCCTGTATTCATAATGTAGCAATCTACGCCGGATTGAGTGAATAGTTTTTTGTAACTTTCATAGTCCGTCCGTAAAGAGTAGGTGCGGAATGGGTTTGCATAAGGTTCAATTACCAATGCGTTTGGATCCACGTGAGCATCTAATTTTTCCGCTGTGGAACGACGTGTTGCCAACGTTGCACCCATGGTGGCTGCCAAAATTGGATCATCAATTTTTAGAATCGGTGGCAATGTTTTATCTTTCATCAACCACACGATAGCATTTACTGGATCTTTCACATAGTTGACACGATTGTCTGTCCAGAACTGAGATTTAATAGCACGGCCGTTGTTGTTGCGCACATCTTCGGCAAGCACCACTTTGTTGCCATCTTCGTCCAAAGTAACGCCTACATTTTGCAATGTTAACAAGTATTTGTTCGCTGGGTGTTCCACTGGATAGTCTTGCATTTTATCGAAATAGGTTGGTTCTAATGCAATAGAAGACAAGTTTTCTGTATGAATGATATACGCATCGTCGTGAAGAACGGAAATATCGTAGCGACCTTCATGTTGTTCATGGGTCAACGTGGATTTACCTGATCCAGACAAGCCGAACACGCCTATCGTATAGGAAGAACCGTCTTTCAAATTGTATCGTTTCATACCACCGTGGCACGCTACATAACCATAGCGATTTGCCAAGGACCAACCTAATGTTAGGGTGCCTTTTTTATGTTCCCCGAAATAACGCATGCCTAAAATCATAGCGCAGTTATGAGCTGGGTCAAAAATCGCCAATCCCCCTGGGTGACCTTCCACTACATAATCTGGGTCGGAGTAGATAAAAATATCCCCTTCTGGAAATTCTTTACTATCTTTGTAGAATGCCTTTACCTCTTCATTGAAGAACTGAAAGTTAATCGCCCAAGAGTACAAAATCGACGCATGTTCTTTGGGAATCATCAAGTGCGCACGAGCTGTGAAAGCTTCGTCCAAGCCCACGATGGCTTGCGCAGAAATCCACTCTTTATGACGGCTATCGTATACAGCATCACGAGCGATATCGCATAATTCTACTTCGTTGATACCTTCATCGCCAATGATACGACGGGCTTTCGCATAACGGCCTGTAGTTTTGCCATTATTCGTCACCAATACTTTAGCGCCTTCTGGTAAGCCTTGCTCTTCAGCACGGTATACAGGCATATCTAAGACAATGACACCAGGCTCTTTGGTAGCCAAATCATAGGCTTGTGCAATCGTTGTAACAGGTGTCACATTGTTTCCATAAAAAGCTGTTTCAATGGTACTTCTCAATTTGGAAAATAAAGGATTTTCTTTAATTTCGGAACGTTTCCAATGTAATCTTGTTGCCATATTAGGTCCTCATCATTTCTAACATACTATACTTATGTATATTCTATTATTTTATCATTTAATTAAACATTTCACAATATGAGACCAATCATGTATACCCAATTTATCTAGTAAATGTAAGCATTTGTGACATCCATCACTGCGCTTACTGGTCTAAACGAATAGATATGCAAAACAGATGCCCATCCCTCAGGCATCTGTTCACAATTAGTATTCAATTATAATTTACCACTCACAACAGACTCGATATCAAGATCTTGCAAATAGCTTTTGAAAGCCTCTGCCAATTGTGGATTTCGCAATCCATATTCTACAGTGGCTTTTAAATAGCCTAATCGATCTCCTATATCATAGCGTCTGCCTTCATAGGAATAGGCTAATACTTTTGATGAAAGTCTCGCAATGGCATCGGTCAATTGAATTTCATTGCCAGCCCCTTGTGGTGTTTTTTCCAATTCATCAAAGATATCTGGCGTCAAAATATATCGTCCTAAAACGGCTAGATTCGATGGCGCATATTCTAGGGATGGCTTTTCTACCAATCCCGCTACTTCATACACATTCGGTTCCACTTCTGTTCCCGATACAATGCCATAGGAACTCACCTTTTCAGGTGCCACAAATTGTGTCCCCAATATGGTGACACCATCGTGGGCATAGTGACAGTCGATGAGTTGTTTTAAACATGGTGTATGTGGATTATACACCACATCATCCCCCAAGAGTACCGCAAATGGTTCATCCCCGATGAAGGACTTTGCACAATAGATAGCATCCCCTAGTCCACGGGCCGATTTCTGACGAATATAATGCACTTTAATATTCGCCAAATTTCGCACCATCTCTAAATGTTGTTGTTTCCCTTGTTGTTGCAACAATTGTTCCAACTCTACACTGGTATCGAAGTGATCTTCAATGGCACGCTTATTGCGCCCTGTAATAATCAATATATCTTCAATACCAGAATCGATGGCCTCTTGTACAATGTATTGTATAGTCGGTGTATCTACAATGGGTAACATCTCTTTTGGTTGTGCCTTAGTGGCTGGCAAAAAGCGTGTACCAAAGCCTGCGGCAGGAATGACGGCTTTTCTAACCTTTTTCATAGTATCCCCTTAGATTAAAAGTCTTTCGCTACTAATGTATATTCCCATTTCTTTTGTTTCACGCGATACGTCAACGTGCCTTCAAAAGAATGTAAATCTCTATGCCATGTCAAATCCACATAACGCAAGTCATGGGTTTGTAAATCACGTTGTAATTGAATGCTAAAGCGATCTAATTTTGTGGCTTGTACGCTGAATCCATAGTACAGATTATACTTCACATCCACTTGGTCAAATGGATACGGGGAATCTGCTAGTTCAGACACATTATTTTGGCGATACCCTGCCCAGACTTTCACCGTAGGGCTTACCTTCGTGGTCACACCTACGCCCCAATACGGCATCGTGCGCACTAGAGAATTATAGCCATAATAATCTCGTTGGTAACCGCCATAGGCTGTCACTTCTGAGTGGGTTCCTACTGGTATAGGACGATGTGAAAGTTCCCCATAATATTTGCTATGGGTACCTCGAATATCTCCTTCATACCAACGACCATAGCTAAGGCCTCCTCGCACCGTGAAAGGCGTCTTGCCTACCTGGTACGTCTTCGTATCAATGGAGAACTCTGGTTTCTTCTCAACCCATACAGTGCGGGCATCCAATGTAGCGGAATCACGAGAGTATTCTAATCGAGCCGTGCCCCATGGCAAGTCATGAATATATCCGAAGGACGGTTTAAAACCGATATTAGAACCCCATGTATAGTCTAAAAAGACTTCTCCACGACTGCCAACTGGATAGGCAATACTTCCTTCTAAACTAATTCCATCTGTAGAATTATACTTAGGTCTTGGCAATAAGGAGAAAATACTGATTTGACCTCGTCGATCGTGACGCAAAGACACTTTATAAGACTTCATCGATAAAATCTTCGTATTTTTCACGTAGAATCTGGCATTGTGAATAATAGCTTTATCCTCTGGATACACATCAATAGAATCGCCTTCCACACGATAGTCAGGAGCCCCTTTGAAAGCAATGGCATGTTTTGTGGTCAACCAACCTTTTTCAATGTGCCCTGTTTTACCATCAAAGTCCGCTACTTTCGCTTTCACCCAAAATGGGTCGGCATAGCCAAATACATCTTCCGTATGTGCAGCACCAGTATTAGCATTATACGAAATTCCAGTTCCTTTTAAATCTTTAAGAGTCCCTTTCTCTTCTAGAAAGTGGTATTCTCCTACACTTTTATAAGTTTGTTCTTTTGTATTTCCTTCAATACGAGGGGATTGCAATTGTTGGTTCCCCTTGGATACTTCTACGGATCCAGTGGCCCAAACGGCGCCTGTTGTATCATTGTAATACATCTTATCCGCATCAATACGAACTGGTAGTGGAGGCAGTTGGGATGTACCGGGCTGGACTGACACATTTGTTGTCACCCCTGTTGTAGTATCTAGGGTCTGCGCGTACCCATTTGTACATGCTAGTACAGCCAATGCCGTGCCCGCCATGATATAGTGTTTCTTCATGCCCAGCTCCTACTCTTTTTCACGTTTAACAATGATCACGGGCTTTTCAATTAAAGCATCATTCGGTGCCACTTGTGCCGCTTGTTCTTTAGCCGTTTCAACAGCTTTTGGAGCAGTTGCTTCTGTTGTTTTTGGTGCTACGGCTGGAGCTGCAGGCGCTGCTGGTGTTGTAACAGGCTCTACTGGACGTACTGATGCTGCTGTATCCACACCATGGACTTCCACCCCGGAAATTGTCACCGTAGACTCTGGTTGCACGTATACCAAGGTGCCCACCGGTAAGTCGATAGATTTACCTTTCACAAAGAAACCACCTACCAAGCCTACAGGACCCAATAAGACTGCCCCTGCCACAGAGGCACCTGCCGCTTTATATTCTTCTTTAGTTTTGCTTTTTGCTTCTTCCCCTTGAATAGCAGTAAACACAGTGCCATCAATACCTTGTAATTGGTCGAAAACGATGTTTAATTTCGCATTACGTCCAAAGGAGCGAGCTTTTGTGATTTCTGTAATATGACCAGTGCCTACGGTTCCTCTCGGAATCAATAAGGTTTCACCGTCCATGATATCTTCTGCTACTTTTACATGCACTACATCATCTTTTAGATTTTTTTGCGATGTAATTGGTTCTGTTAATTCCAAACTAAATACTTGATCAGCTCCGATAGTTCCTTGTTTTGTGCGCAAACCTACTTGAGTGCCAAAAATAGCTTGTTTCAATTTTTGTACACGGCTTTGTAAGGAGCCTTTGGATTCCAAGCCGTTCACACTGCGTTCCATTTCTCCAATGCGTTCTACCAGGGAACCACTATGAACTTCATCGTAGTACATCCACTCCAAAGCATTCACTTCTTGGTGCAATGTAACCTTTGCATTTTGGTTTTCCACAGCTTTGAACAACGCCTCTACTTGTCCCGTGATGCTGCCTTGTTGCTTCGTTCCATAAATTGTATCTTGCAATTGATGGACACGATCTGTTAATGCCCCCACTTGTACTTTTCCGTATACAGTGCTTTCCAAAGCTTCTGTTTTTTCCAATACTGTGTCTGGTGCTGCCCACACACTTGTTGTTACAAGAGCTAACATAGCTCCCACTACAGCAGAACGTTTCATAGTGTCTCCTCATCTCTACTAACACATAGAGAGCACGGGCAAGCCCGTGCTACTTTATTAAATCTTCAAATCTATAATTGCTGATATGCCAACCCCTTGAATACGATTTGCTGTCGATGGGTTTTTGCTATCAATCGGTACTAGTCCTTTTACGCGAGCCACGGAATTAAAACTAGCTTCTATTTGCGCTACCGCTTCCACTCGTTCTACTTCACTGCTCGGTCCTGTGACCTGTGCAGCACCGATATGCGCCCCTCCGCCAAGACTAACGATAGGAACTACTTTTGTAGAATAAGTAGTGCTTAAATTATTTTGTTTCAATAAATTATTTAAGAACCCATTGATGGAATCTGCGTATTTATCGATGACGAAGTTTACGCCTCCCACTTTCAATACGCCGCCTAATAGACTTCCTAAATTAAATGCCTGTGCTTGTTGTACTCCCACAACCCCTACAGTGGCAACCGAGAATGCTACCATAGCAGCTACGATTTTCTTTTTCATCGTAATATCCTCCTTTTCCCTTTCATTGTATCAAAAAATAGATGAATATTCTATATGTAAAGTATACCTTCTATAGATGATTTTTTCATGAAGAACTTAGGACATTAGCAAATACGTGGCACTTGGTCTTCTCCAAGCATATCCAAGAGACGTATGCCGCCTACGGCTGTCTGCAATCCAACCTTACCTGCATTGCCGCTCACCACATCGCCTATGATGACTGCTTCACGACCTTCTGTGAAAGTCCGCATCAACTGCACTACATCATCTGCTACATCAGCACTGACGATGGCAATCATTTTTCCTTCATTGGCTAAGTACAACGGATCGTATCCCAACACTTGGCATACGGCTTGCACTTCCTCACGAACAGGAATAGCGGATTCTTGCAAACGTATCCCCTTTTGCGCAGAATTGGCAATCTCTTGCAATGTAGTGGCTAAGCCACCACGGGTAGGATCTCGGAAAAAGGCAATGTCCTTACCGAAGGTTTCCAACACTTTGTGCGCCATGGCGTGCAGAGGGGCACAGTCTGTTTGGATGGTATCAGGCAAATCTAGGCCATACCGTGTACCCATGACAGCAATGGCATGATCTCCTAAGGTACCGGACACGATGACTTTCATGCCACTTTCAATATAGGGCGTCCCCAACTGCACATAGTCAGGCACGATGCCTACGCCGGCAGTATTGATGTAGATGCCGTCAACGGAACCCTTTTCTACCACCTTCGTGTCACCTGTCACAATGGACACCCCTGAAAGCTGCGCCATATCCGACATGGTTTGCAACACTGTTTCTAGCGTGGATATAGGTAATCCTTCTTCTAAGATGAGTCCGCACGACAAGTATTGAGGCACGGCGCCCATCATGGCCAAGTCATTGACCGTACCACACACTGCGAGCTTACCAATATTGCCACCGGGAAAGATATGCGGCGTCACCACGTAAGAATCCGTGCTCATCGCCATGCGCCCTGTTGTGACGGGGAACACAGCACCATCATGTAAGTCATTTAATATTGGATTCGAAAAATATTTCACAATATATTGGTCCACTAATTCATGGCTAAATTTGCCGCCATTACCGTGGACTAAGCGAATGCGTTCCATTTAATCCTCCCAGGTCATTCCACCACTGGAAAAACCGTATTTATACCAAGCTGAACAACTACCTTCTACGGAGACCATGCAAGCCCCCACTGGATGCTCTGGCGTACAAAGTTTACCAAATAAAGGACATGCATCTGGATGAATCATCCCTTGGATGACAGATCCACATTGGCATCCTTTCGGTCCATCACTAGTTGTAAATGTTTCCAAAGGTAGCTGTACCAATGCATCATAGGCAGACCATTCGCCACGTAGCTTTAACCCTGATGCAGGTAATGTGCCAATACCACGCCAACCATCATCAGAGGGCTCATACAAGGTATCCATCAGCTGTTGTGCTACGGCATTTCCCGTTTTTGCCACCACAGACCGATAGGTGTTGCCTACATAAAATTTTTGTTCTTTCCGTTGCTCTAATAAATTCACAATGGCTGCTAAAATTTCTACACCATCAAAGCCAGCAATACAACTTGGCATATGATATTCATCAGCTAAGAATTGATATGGCTGTTCCCCTATAATAACACTTACGTGACCAGGCAACAAGAATCCATCAATTTGATGGTCTGGATTACTCAATAAGGCACGTAATGCCGGTGGTACCAATTTATGAGAAATCAAGAAAAATACATTCTTTAACCCCTTAGCATGTACCGCTTGTATGGTCGCTGCAATAACAGCAATAGTCGTTTCAAATCCAATCCCCAAGAAGATAATCTTTTTATCTGGATATTGTTCACTTAATCCAAGTACTTCCATGGGGCTATAAATAATTTCAATATGAGCTCCATTTTCTTTCGACTGCCATAAATTACCTGTTGTACCAGGAATCTTCAGCATATCTCCAAAGGTAGCGATGACTACATCCTCACGAGCGGCATACGCCAAGGCTTGATCCATATATTGTTGGTCTGTCACACATACTGGACATCCTGGACCACTGATGAGTTCTATTCCTTTCGGCAACATTTGGCGGATACCTTCACGGAAAATAGCCACTGTATGGGTCCCACAGACTTCCATGAATCGTACAGTTTCCTCTGGATTATGTAATTCGTGAATGCGCTCTAGTAAACTAGCTGCGACTTTCGATTTTTCCGTTAAAGTAATCTTGTTCAAGTTCTTCTAATTCGCGGAATGCCTCAAGGGTCAAACGCGCTTCCTCCTCATCTACAATTTGTACGGCACAGCCCGCATGGACTAATAACCAATCTCCAATTTTTGCTTCCGGCACCAATAACAGGCTACACTCCCGTTGCACCCCCGTTAATTCTACGGTACCGATGGATTCATTAATATGCACCAATTGTGCTGGTACTGCTAAACACATAGTATCTCCTATCTATTCCTATAACTTCCTAACCATAATTGCCCTAAAGCGATACCGCCATCATTCATCGGGCTTTGGGTAGGCACGTGGACTGTATATTCCCCTAATTCCTGTATCACTCCTTCTAAGAGAATGCGATTTTGGAATACTCCGCCACACAAAACAATGTGCGAAATGTGTCGTTCTTCACAACATCGCTTCGCCATCTGTCCTATATAATATATCAAAGTTCTGTGAAAGTTCGCTGAGATTTTTGCTACACTTTCACCATATTCTAATTGTTCTATCACAGATCGCACTAAACTCATCGTATCTAATACGTTTTCGTTCATCCTCATAGTTAGGATGGTTCCTTCCTCTGAAAGCGCCATTTGCTCTAACTCTATGGCAAGGTGCGCATCATAGAGGTGGACATGTCCTAAACCCAGTAAGGAGGCTACCGTATCGAATAGACGACCACCACTGGAAGACTGTACCATCTGCATATGGGGCATCATTGTTTCCAATAGCTGCCAGCCTTTAGGCAACGATTGTTTCCACTCTTCTATCACTGTGGGCGCCTCTGCTGGATAGAGTTCATTCACATACCACAAGGCTTGGCGCCACGGTTCTCGTACTGCCACTTCACCGCCCGGCAAAGGAGCATAACTTAAATGGCCTAATCGTTCCATATGCTCTTGATAGCAATATAAAAATTCACCGCCCCATAGGGTGCCATCCGTTCCATACCCTGTACCATCAAAACAAATACCTAGGACTGGTTCTGTTATATTCTGCTCTGCCAGTACCGCTGCCACATGAGCGTGATGATGTTGTACCTCCATAACAGGCAAGTTATGCTCCTCTGCATAGGCTCTACCACACTGTGAGGTGTAGTAATTCGGGTGGGCATCCACGATGACCTGTGTAGGTTGCAATTGAAATAACTCTTCATAACGCTTCGTCGTACTCCACAACAAGTCTTGTACTCGCTCACGTTCCATATCCCCCATGTAGGGGCTGAGGATTGCATGAGACCCACGGTTCATAGCAAAAGAGGCTTTCATATCTGCCCCCATAGCTAACATGGTAGAACTCTTCTCTAATGGTACTACAGGAATGGACAAAGGGACGTACCCTCGGCTACGGCGGATGAAAATAGGTTCATTCTGAACCACTTGCACCACAGAGTCATCCACTGGAGAAATAATCTCTCGGTTGTGAGTCAATATATAATCTGCAATCCCCTGTAGCTCCTCCGCTGCCTGTGCATCATCATAGAGCACAGGATCACCACTGCGATTCGCACTGGTCATGACCCACACAGCATCCTTAGGAACTAAACTATAGTGGTAGGGTGCATAAGGTAGTAGAATGCCTAACGTTGCCATACCGGGGGCTACAGCATCAGCTAGCTTGGGCGCTATGCTCCTGTGATACCCTTTGTTAACTAGATCACCCTCACTCCCTATCTCTGATATGTTTACAAAACTTTTATTAGGAACTGTTTCTATCTCATTGGAGATGTCCCTTTCTATATATATTTCTTCATTAGCACTATATGATGACGGTACCTTTCGCAACAACACAATTGGCCTTGCAGGACTCAACAGTAGTTCTTCTTCCTTTTCAGATATGTGCACATACTGCTTTGCCGTTTCTAAAGACCCCGCCATAACAGCTAAGGGTTTTCGAGGTCGTCCTTTGCGTTGTCGCAAGGTTTGTACCGCGTTTTCTTGCAAAGCATCGCATACCAAGTGGTAGCCACCGACGCCTTTTAAGGCTACGATAGCACCTTGTTGTATCAACTGCTTGGCTTGCTCTATGGCATCCTGTCCACTAGCGAGCAACGTTCCATCTGCACCTCGTAATATAAACATAGGACCACACTGCGCACAAGCATTAGGCTCTGCATGGTATCGCCGACCCTCGAGGTCCTCGTATTCCTTCTGACAATCTTCGCACATAGGGAATACTTTCATAGACGTTTTATCACGGTCATAGGGTGTACTTTCAATAATCGTATATCGAGGACCGCAATTCGTACAATTCGTAAACCCATAGTGAAAGCGTCGATTCTCAGGATCTTGTATATCCCTCAAGCACGCCTCGCAAGGCGCCATATCGGCACCAATGAAAGCATTACCTTTCACTCCTTGAGATACAATAATCGTAAACGAGTCCAATGATTGTACTGTGGTTGGTTCTACACGCAAGGTATCAATCCGTCCATGGACAGGCAAATCAGATTGCAATCGTTCCACAAAGGCTTGGCAAGCCTCGTCTGTGCTTTGTATGTGTATCTCCACACCGGTCGTGTCATTTCTCACGGTACCCACGATTCCTAATTCATGAGCTAGTTTAGACACAAAAGGGCGGAATCCTATGCCCTGTACAATACCTGTTACATGTATGGTGTATGCTTTCATAGAACCCGCCTCCCTTCTGTTATATAATTTTAATGATTTTCTTGTCGGATTCCCGCTGCATCCAGTTCAGCTTGAATCATGATAGCACATTCAATACGTTTTTTCTGTAATTTACATCCCAATTCGTACGGTGTGCTAAGGTCTCCACCTAATGTTTCATTGTTGGCATGGCAACCACCAGAGCAGAAGAATTTCGCCCAACAGTTGGCACATATTTCTTTTGTAAATACGTGTGTATTTCTAAACTGCGTTGGTATATCGTAGTTTTTCAAACCATCGAAGACCGTACCGATCACATACCCATCTTTACCTACGTATTGGTGACATGGATAAATATCCCCATTCGGTACAACCGCCATATACTCATGACCCGCTCCGCAACCACGTAAACGTTTTGCCATACATGGTCCGCGATACAAGTCCATACGGAAGTGGAAGAAGTTAAATTTCTCGCCCCAACCGGCCAATTGGCGTTCTAAATATAGGTCCGCCAATTTTTCATATTCTTTTTCAATGATCGGCATATCTTCTGGGCGCAACACATAGGCTCCGTCTTCGCCAACCACTGGTTCCATAGACAAATGCTCGAACCCTAAGTCAGACATCGCTTCTACGTCTTTGCAGAAGTCTAAGTTGTTATGCGTGTAAGTGCCACGCACATAGTATTCACGTCCCTCACGCTGTTTAACAGCATTGACTAAATTTTTCGCTACTGTTTCGTATGTATCTCTGCCACCAGAACTTGGACGCATACTATTATGAACATCTTTACGACCATCTAAGGATAATACTAAACTCATGTCATGTTCGTTCACATAGTCGATTTTATCTTGTGTCAACAACATGCCGTTAGTGGTCAATGTCAATTTAAAGATTTTTCCATGTTTTTCTTGAATGGATTCAATGTATTCTACGGTTTGTTTCACTACATCCCAATTCAACAATGGTTCACCACCAAAGAAGTCGATTTCACAATGTTGGCGTGGGCCACTCATGGAAATCAAGAAATCTACGGCCCGCTTCGCCACATCAAAACTCATTAATTCCCGTTTCACTCCGCCGTAATCACCTTGGCTGGCAAAGCAATATTTACAAGCTAAGTTACAATCATGAGCGATGTTTAAGCAAAGTGCTTTTACAATTGGCTTTTCATCCACTACGAGTTTAAACTCAGCAGACATCGGCGCAAAGAGCATTTCCTCTTTGATGAGTTCATCTAACTCATCCATAATTTCATCTAATTCCGCTGCATCTTCTGTCGCATCTAGTGCACTGTGTACAGCCTCACGGTTTGTGCCGTTATAGATATCTAATACGCGATCGATAAGCTCATCAATGACATGGATAATGCCACTATTTACATCGAGTAGAAAGAACTTATCTTTCATTTTAAATTTATGAATCATCGGTTGTAATTCTAACATTCATACCTCCATTAACTTACTAAAGTCTAACTTGTATTATATCACTTTCTACCCATGACGTATAGAAAGCTATCAATATAGAGTATACTTTTTCTAAAATTATAGTATGCAAAAAATTGTACTTTTGAAGTACATATGTTATAATTTAGACAAGCTAAAGATATAAAGGGTTAGCATACATAATCCCCCTAGATCTGGTACATCTAGGGGGATTTTTTTGTATACTCCTAGACACAATATAAAGCAAACAAGCTGCCGACCTATTGGTCGACAGCTTGTTGCTAATCCAATGATTATTTTTGTTTGCACACTTGGTTGCCCACTGTACAGCTAGTTTTGCAAGCAGACTGGCAGGATGTTTGACATTCGCCGCAGCCACCTGTTTTAGCAGTTTTTTGTAGGGATTCAGTGTTAATTGTACGAATACGTTTAGACATCTTTATTCCTCCTAAGCACAAACTTACTCTATTATATTATCATCTAATACGGTTTCAAGCAAGCGCAAGGAACAGGAATTAGTGAGCTAATGCTTCTTTCAATGTTTTAAGATTTTCTTCCATAATGTCTAGGTATGTCACATTTTTTTGTGCTTGTTCTTCTGTTAAACCTTCTGCAGGGTTCAATACATACACTTTTACGCCAGTTTCTGCAGCAATAGCATTCGCCAATTTAGGGCTTACTAATTCTTCACTGAAGATAGCTTTTACATTATGTTCTTTGATGAAAGCCACAATATCCGCCATGCGTTCTGGTGTTGGTTCTGCATCAGGAGATACGCCCATAATACCTAATTGTTCAAAGCCGTATGCGTTCGCTAAATAACCAAATGCCATATGGCTAACTACTAAATGTTTGTCATGTTGTGTTTTGCTAAACTCTTCATATTTAGCGTGTAAAGCTTGCAATTTTTCTTTGTACGCTTTACCGTTTTCTGCATAGTATTTTGCATTCGCAGGGTCTGCTTTGGAGAACGCTTCTACTACTGCATCTACTTCTTTAGCAACGTTCATTGGATCTAACCATACATGTGGATCATATTCACCATGTTCGTGCTCATGTTTATCTTCTTTTTGCGCTTTGTCATTGTCGTGTTTGTCGTCTTTATGATCTTTGTCATGGTCGTGATCTTTATCGTGGTCATGATCATGTTCATCTTCGTCTTCATCTGGAGCTGGCAACAATGTCAACACTTTAGATAATTCCACAGCTTCTGCTTTTTGAAGTACATCTTTTTCTAAAATCTTTTCAGTTGGCTCTAGGCCTGCACCACTGTATAAGAATACTTTCGCTGTACCGATTTCTTTCAAATCTTTTGCTGTTGGATCCCAATCATGTGGTTCCGCTCCTGGAGGTACTAATAAAGACACATCTACTTTATCGCCCCCTACTTGTTTCGCTACATCATACACAGGGAACACCGTTGTAACAACTTTCATTTTTTCAGCCGGTGCCGCTTGTTTTGTATCATTGCCACAGCCAGCAATACCAACTGCAGTGGCTACCATGGTAGCGCCTAGTACAAAGTAGGTTAATCGTTTTTTCCAATTCATGAGTATACTCCTCCTAACACATAAAAAACAAAAAGTGATTAGTCTTTGCTAATTCACTTCTTGATTATATCTGATTTAAAAAATCCGTGCTTGAATGCATGAGCAGTCTATACACTCAATATCATTATCATTTGAACTTTTTGATGACAGCTAGTGCCACAGGGGTTACAACCGCTACCGCTAACAAGGCTTCTGGAATCCCATGAGACCATACAATGCCCATCACCACATTAAATACCGCTTCTGGTGAAATGTGTGTTGCCTTAGCAAATTCTACCCCATAAATTGTGTAGATACCAGTCATCACAAGGATTGTATTTGTCGCTGTTCCTAGGAACGCTGCTAAACCGATACGGATGGCTTTCACCTTGATTGGCAAGTACATATATACCAACGCTGCTACTAAACCGATCAACATTCTTGGCAATACAGAAATGATTGGATTCATGAACGCAAAGGATAAAATATTAGGCGCCATATAGGCTTGTACCATACTGTACGCACCAAACAAGAACCCTACGGACATGCCCACCTTCGGACCTTCTACGACACCGCCTAAAATAGTTGGGATATGCAAGATTGTCGCACTGATTGGTGGAATCGGCACAAAGCCCCAACCTGTCATGCCCAATACAATCGTAATCCCTGCCAATAAACCAATAATTGTCAATTGACGTACCGTGAATTTTTGCGCTGGCTGCGTTTGCAACGCTGTTTCTTTTTCCATGTTTTCCTCCGTTCTTATTCCCTTAGGATATAAGTCGAACCACTATTAAAAAATGGAACTCAGTTCTGCTCTTCTAGATACAGACTATACAGTTAGTTCCTCGTATAGAGTAGTACAAAACAGCGCTTCTGTCAATCAAAAAATGTTACTTTTCTTACACTGCACGAAAAAGAACACCTTATGAGGTGCCTCATACAAGTGTTCGTTCTACCATTACAGCCCTAACAATTTTCTGCCTGCTTCCCAAGCGAAGATAGGTGTTAGGAATGTCATTAAATTTTCTTCTTCAAATGGATAGGCACGCATTCCAATCGCTTCAGCAGCCTGTACATCAGAAGGTTTATCACCCACAAAGTAGATTAATCGTTTTTCCAATTCATGAGTATACTCCTCCTAACACATAAAAAAACAAGAAGTGATCAGTCTTTGCTAATTCACTTCTTGATTATATCCGATTTAAAAAATCCGTACTTGAATGCATGAGCAGTCTATACACTCAATTTCATTATCATTTAAATTTTTTGATGACAGCTAGTGCCACAGGTGTTACAACGGCTACTCCTAATAGTGCTTCTGGAATACCATGAGACCATGCAATACCCATCACCACATCAAATACAGCTTCTTGTGAAATGTGTGTTGCCTTTGCAAATTCTACACCATAGATTGTATAAATACCAGTCAATACAAGGATAGTACTTGTGACTTTTCCTAAGAAAGCGGCTACACCAATACGGATAGCTCTTACCTTAACTGGCAAGTACATATATACCAACGCTGCTACTAAACCAATCAACATTCTTGGTAATATAGAAATGATTGGATTCATAAACACGAAAGATAAAACATTCGGTGACATATACGCTCGTACCATACTGTAAGCACCAAATAAGAACCCTACTGACATCCCCACTTTAGGACCTTCTACGATACCACCTAAAAGGGTTGGAATATGCAAGATGGTCCCACTAATTGGTGGGATTGGCACAAAGCCCCATCCTGTCATGCCAAGTACAATCGTAATCCCTGCCAATAAGCCAATAATCGTTAATTGACGTACCGTAAATTTTTGCGATGGTTGTGTTTGCAACGCTGTTTCTTTTTCCATGTTTTCCTCCGTTCTTATTCCCTTAGGATATAAGTCGAACCAATACTAAAAAATGGAACTCAGTTCTGTTCTTCTTGATACAGACTATACAGTTAGTTCCTCGTATAGAGTAGTACAAATCAGCTATTCCGTCAATCATAAAATGTAACTTTTCTTACACTACAAGAAAACGAACACCTTATGATGTGCTCATAAAAGTGTTCGTCGTTAACTTACAGACCTAACAATTTTCTGCCCTCTTCCCAAGCAAAAATAGGCTCTAAGAATGTCATTAAGTTTTCTTCTTCAAATGGGTAGGCACGCATGCCAATGGACTCCGCAGCTTGCGCATCAGACGGTTTGTCACCCACCAAGAAACTGCCATCCACGTCTACATTCCATTCCTGGATTGCTTTCGTCAACATACCTGGATTCGGTTTGCGGCAATCGCAGTCTTTCTTGTACTCTGCCACCGTTCCTTCTGGATGGTGTGGGCAGTAATAGTACGCCAATACTTTCACACCTTCTGCTTCTAAACGTCGAGACATTTCTTCGTGTAGCGTATGCACATCGTCTTCTGTGTAGTATCCACGAGCGACACCACTTTGGTTTGTCACCACAATGATATCGTAACCACGGCGTTGCGCCTCTTGCATAGCCTCAATAGCGCCTGGAATAAATTCCAATTTCCCAGGATCACTTAAATATCCTACATCTACGTTAATAACCCCATCACGGTCTAAAAATAATACGTTTCTAGTTTCCATTATTTTACATACCCTTCATTAGTCGCTAATAACTCACAATATTCATGAACTGCTTGTTCTAATGGTGTAAATCCTTTGTCATAGCCCGCTGCCAACAACTTGGTTGTATCCGCTTGGGTATAGCTTTGGTATTTACCTTTCAACACCTCTGGGAAATCAATATAGCGAATGGAGCCTTTTCCTACATAGGAAATGACGGCTTTCATAAATTCGTTGAACGTGTGAGCATGACCTGTACCACAGTTGAATACACCGCTAATTTCAGGATGTTCCCAAAAATAAAAGTTCACATTCACCACATCATTGACATAGATGAAATCCCGTGTTTGTTCGCCGTCGCCATACCCATCGATGCCTTTGAATAGAGTAATTTCCCCAGTTTCCATCAATTTATAATACATTTGACGCACCAAGGATGCCATCTTGTCTTTATGTGTTTCGTTGGGTCCGAATACATTGAAATAACGCAAGCCTACACATTGGGATTGCAACTGCAAATGGTTTCTAAACTTCGCCACATAGCGGTCGAATAACAATTTAGAATACGCATAGGGATTCAAGGCCTGCTCGCAAGCTGGATCTTCCCGGAATCCATTCGTACCATGTCCATAGGTGGATGCGGAGGATGCATAAATGAACGGAACACGACGTTCTTGGCAGTAATGAAAAAGATTTTTGGACCCTTCATAGTTATTTTTCATCATATATCTGCCATCGTAATTCATTGTATCCGCACAAGCCCCTTCGTGGAATACCACTTCAATTGGACCACAATCAAAGGTATTTTGCTCTACGGCTATATCAAAATCTTCGTAATCAATATAATCTGCAAAATCCAACATCTCGATGTTGCGAATTTTACGACCATCTGTTAAATCGTCTACGATTAAAATATCGTTACGACCTTTATTATTCAACTGTTTCACAATGTTGGAACCGATAAACCCAGCTCCACCTGTCACAATAATCATAGTGTTCCTTCCTCTACTAATCTTTGAATCCGTTCAATAATACTGGTCGTAGAATAGCCCTCTTGAAATTCCAGAATCTGCACTTCTTCTACAAATTCTTTGCCGATTACTTCTTCTGGTTTGTAATCGCCACCTTTGACCAATATATTAGGGCGTAACTGTGAAAGTACTTCCGCCGGCGTATCTTCTTCAAAGAGGACCACCCCATCCACAAAGCCTAAGGAACTCATCAATAAGGCTCTATCGAGCTCATGGTTTATAGGACGTGACTCACCTTTTAGGCGTTTTACCGACGCATCGGAGTTCAATGCCACTACCAAGTGATCGCCTAGAGCTGCGGCCTCTTTCAAATAGGTCAAATGACCTCTGTGTAAGATATCAAAACAACCATTTGTGAATACCACAACTTCTCCGCGATCTTGCCAGAGTCGAATCTTTTTCGCCAAACATGGTACGGAGTACAAAGGTTCTTTATCTTCTTTGCGGGCTTTCATTTTAGACAGTAATTCCAATAGTTCTTGACGATGAATTGGGTACGTACCCACCTTGGACACCACCACGCCAGCCGCCGCATTGGCAGCCACTAAGGCAGCGCGTATAGATAACCCCGCCATGAGGCTCGTAATCATCATAGCTACCACTGTATCGCCAGCACCGCTCACATCAAATACATCTTGTTGCTTTGTTTCAGAATTATGCCAAATACGACCATCTTTTCTCACCAAGGTTACACCTTTAGCAGAGCGAGTAACAACGATAAACTCTAGATCCATTTGTTCTAAAATTTGCGTAGCCGCTTGCACTACCGCCTCGTCTGTATTGGCCACTTCATGACCGACCGCCTCACTGAGTTCTTTCACATTTGGCGTAATACATGTAGCACCGTTATATTTCGTCCAGTCTGCCCCTTTCGGGTCAACAATCGTGATGATACCCGCTTTATTCGTGCATGCAAAGACCTTCGCCAATAGGGATGGCTGGCACAGCCCTTTCCCATAGTCGGAAATAACGAGGCCCTGCATCCCCTCTTGAATACGGGTCTCTAGCCAGCTTAGCATCACACTTTCACTGATTTCAGAAAGAGGGGCATTCACCTCATAATCCAAGCGAACAATTTGTTGTTGACCACCTAGAATGCGTGTTTTCGTAGTGGTCGGAATCGACGTTTCCGTGACGATGCCCGTAGCATGAATGCCATTGTCCGCCAATAGTTGACGCAACACATTTCCATGAGGATCATTGCCCACCCGTGCTGCAATATGCACTTGGCAGTCTAATTGAGCTAGATTATTGGCTACATTGGCTGCTCCGCCTAAGACTTCCGTTTCCCGTTGCACCACATTCACTGGCACGGGAGATTCCGGAGAAATACGGCTTACATCCCCAAAAATATAGCGATCCAACATGCAATCTCCCATGACGCCCACTTGCAAAGACGGCAAATCACGGAGCAAAAAGGATTGTAATGTACGACTAGGCATATTCTTCTTCCACCAATTCACATAAAATATGACCTGCTAAAATATGCATTTCTTGAATGCGCGCTGTTACTTTGGAAGGAACCGGAAATAGCAAGTCACATAATTCCGCCATTTTTCCGCCACCTTCACCAGTCCATCCAAAGGTATGCATACCTACAGTGCGAGCCGCTTCTATAGCTTTCACCACATTTTTACTGTTTCCAGACGTGGAAATGCCGATTAAAATATCACCAGAACGGCCCAAAGCTTGCACTTGTCGTGCAAACACATCATCATAGCCATAGTCATTGCCTACAGCTGTCAAAATGGACGTATCTGTAGTAAGAGCAATAGATGCCAAAGCTCTGCGCTCTTTTTGAAAGCGTCCCACCAATTCTGCTGCTAAGTGCTGAGAATCTGCTGCGGATCCGCCATTACCACAAAATAAAATTTTATTACCCGATGCCAAGGCAATTTTGCATCGCTCTGCCATCTCTTCTAACACGGGCATCACTTCTAATGTAGCACTTAATGTATCCACATGGTCGGAAAAAGCGTTCCCAATGATAGGATGTAAATCACTCATGCTGTGTATCCTTTCCATCGTGTTTCACTAAATCATGTAATTCTTGTAAAAAACTTTCCACATTATTGAATTGACGATATACCGAAGCAAACCGTACATAGGCCACTTGGTCTACATCTTTGAGCAAGGATAAAACAATTTCCCCAATGCGTTCCGTAGTCACCTCTTGTTCTACTTCCATGCGAATTTGTTTTTCCGTTTCATTCACAATGGATTCTAATTGATCCGTAGAAATGCCACGTTTACTGCAGGATCTCCACAACCCATTCATCAATTTAGAGCGATCGAACAATTCTTTCTTTTCATCTCGTTTAACCACCATAATCGGCAAATCTTCTATGACTTCATAGGTTGTAAATCGTTTTCCACAATTCATGCACTCACGACGGCGACGAATATTATTATCGTCCGTAGATCGTGAATCTGTCACTTTAATGTCATCGTGATGACAATACGGGCATTTCATAGACAATCCTCCTATCTATCACACAAGAAAGACTTCCCTTGGTGTTGTATTTCTTCTATAAAAGTATCTAGCATTTCATATCGTTTGCGATACATGTTGCGCTTGTGAGTTTTCGCCGTTTCATAGGTCTTGCGCTCTTCCTCAATAGGAATCGTGAAAAATCTGGCATCTTCCGACCAAACTTGGCCCCCTAACTCTTCCCAGAACTCGTTAAACGTAACTAGTTTATGACGGTGAAAGCGTAGGGCATGAGAATTGGAAAAGAACCCTTCATCAGATACGGCATAAATATGCTCAATCCCCATGTTCGTAGCCAATTGTCGCAACAAAAAAAAGATAAAATTCTTAGGGCGATAACCATGCATTTTTTTCGTCAACTTTTTGGCTCTCTCTAATCCATCTTTGTAACCTTGGATCGTTCCCACCCAGATACAAAAGTTGCCTTGGTGGTCTTTGCCAAAACGAAGGTTCATGTGATATAAGCCATGACCTTGATAGCGAAGTAACAAGGTCAGAAGACCTTCTTTTCTCTGGCCTGGAATGAAGTACAATGTCGCATCTAGTTCCAGTTCTTCCGATTTCCATAAAATCACACCAGTTTCTGCATTCGTATACATACGATGAATGGCATCTATCGTGAAATACTGTGGCAACATAGTAAAATGATGAATAATCGCATCCGTACGTTCTGCCGCCGTCGAGTTCTTGTATAAGAACACACGCGTCACCACTTCCCAAATCCCTTCCTGCTCTTTTAGTAGATTTGGATAGGCTGTGTAGGCGTCAAAAAATTCTCTTAACCGTTGCATCTGCCTTTTGTATTTTAAAGCACGCAAAACAAATACCAATGTTCTTTTTTTCTCTTGCCATCCAGGACTTCTATATATCGTTCTTCCTAATTCCCATTGTTGCTTTGCATCATTAAACACAGTTCGTCCTCCTTACGACAGATGATATCAACCTTTATTATACTCTATTTATATAGTGAATTTCAATGTACTGAAAGGGCACGCAAAAAACTAGAGAGCCTTATCCCTCATAGGTAAGACCCTCTAGTGGTTATACTTTGTTATTTGCGACCTGTGCTACCAATACCACCAGTACGAACACCACAAGCATCATCATCGTTCGTCAATAAATACTTTGAGAAAATGCCCTGTGCCACTCGTTCTCCTTTTTCCAAGGAAACTGGTGTATCCGTTGTGTTGTACAAAGCGATCATAATATGACCTTCATTATCTTCGTTATTGTAATAATCAGAGTCAATAATCCCTGTACTATTAGTTAGCATCAAGCCTCGTTTAATCGCTATACTGGAGCGAACGTGGATGGCCAAGTATTCATCATAATGCATGAACGCTTTCAGCCCTGTAGGAATCAACACCGTTTGTTTCGGTCCTACCACGACTGGTTCCGCACATTCAATATCATAGCCTGCACTTTCAGAGGTCTTGCGTTTCGGCAAATTAATGCCTTGCCCCTCAAAGGCAGAAACTACTTCAAATCCACGAATATCCATAGTTCACCTCAATTATTTCAATAGCTCTTTGCGGGATAAATTGATACGGCCTTTATCATCGATTTCGATGACTTTTACCATAATTTCATCGCCTACATTCACTACATCTTCTACTTTTTCCACACGTTCTCTTGCCAATTGGGAAATATGAACCAAACCTTCTTTGCCTGGCAATACTTCTACGAAAGCACCGAAGTTCATCAAGCGTGTCACTTTACCCATGTACACTTCGCCTGCTTCTACTTCTTTTGTCAAATTCGTAATGATTTGAATAGCTTTTTCAGCCGCTTCCGCTTCTACCGCAGCGATGGAGATAGTACCATCATCTTCGATGTCAATTTTAGCACCTGTTTCCTCAATGATGCCACGAATGACTTTACCGCCTGTACCGATGACATCGCGGATTTTGTCTGGATCAATTTTCATTGTCACAATGCGTGGCGCCCATTTAGACATTTCTTCACGTGGCGCTTGGATAGCTTCCATCATTTTACCCATGATGTGCATACGACCTTTGTGAGCTTGTGCCAAAGCTTCTTCTAAGATTTCACGGGATAAGCCGGAAATTTTAATATCCATTTGGATCGCAGTTACACCTTTTGTAGTACCCGCTACTTTGAAGTCCATATCGCCTAAGGCATCTTCCATACCTTGGATATCTGTTAAGATTGTATAGTGTTCATCTTGTGTAACAAGACCCATCGCAACACCTGCTACAGGCGCTTTAATTGGCACCCCTGCAT
>CAUQLO010000024.1:0-25686 GCA_963518725.1 uncultured Veillonella sp.
TTGCAGTTTACTCCAAATGATTACGATACTTTCAATGTCTATACCATTGCTTTTTATATTTACGTACATTATAATGTACATAAAGAGGTGATACACATGGCAATTATTAATATTACAAATTTTAGAAAAAATATTTTTGAGTATTTAACACAGACTATTAAATACAATGAACCACTCAGCATCAGTACTAAAGATGGTAATGCCGTCCTATTAAGCGAAGATGATTATTTATCCTTGTTAGAAACTTTATATTTAACATCCAAACCTAGTATGAAAGAAATTTTACTAGAAGGAAAAAACACTCCATTATCCGAATGTATTTCAGAAGAAGAGGTTATTTGGTAATGTATACGTTAACTTATACAAAATCTGCTGTGAAAGATATACCTAAGTTAAAATCTGCAAAACTTGATACAAAAGCAAAGGCATTACTAGAGATTATTAAAGTCAATCCCTATCAAACACCGCCAAGGTATGAAAAATTGGTGGGCGATTTAGAAGGCTTATATTCACGTCGCATTAATATCCAACACCGACTTGTGTATGAGGTCTTTGAGGAAGAAAAAGTTGTTAAAATAATTAGTTTATGGACACATTATGAATAGAATAAAACAGAGGAAAGTTGTACTATATCATCAACTTTCCTCTGTTTTATTTATATTTTTTATCCAATAATCATTCTATTCCATAGAATAAATCTCTAAAAATCATTACATATTAGGATTTGCAATCTATTTATAGATTCATCTAAAATACATAATTCTAGTCTGAACTACTCTCCACCTCTACTTTCCGTGTCACCATCACTTTATCCACTCGTGTATTATCCATATCCATGACTTCAAATTGCAATGGTCCGTAGTGACAGCGATCGGCTTCTTTTGGAATGCGACCGATTAAGTACGTCACGAATCCCCCTAATGTTTTATACAGATCGTCTTCTTCACCTGGCAATAGTTCATCCACTTCGAAGTATTCTTTCAGTTCTTCAATGCTGATAAGACCATCTACTAGGTAGGACCCATCGTCCCGTTGAACGATACGATTTTCTTCTTCTTTCTTTTCCTCTTCCCCAGATGGCATCAATCCCACGATTTCTTCCATAATATCGTGGAACGTAATCATCCCGCTCATGCCACCATATTCGTCTAGGACAATGGCTTCGTGGGTACCTTCTTCTCTGAAAGTAGATAATACTTTCATCAAGGACAAAGATTCTGGTACGAGCACTGGTTTACGCATACAATAGGCCAGAATATCTTTCATCGGACGATGGCTTTCTTTCATTTGTTGTGCCAACACATCCACGGAAGACACTAATCCTTTCAACTCATCTAAGGAATCGTCACCTACTGGAATACGATGTTCGTTGCATTCCATAATAGTTTCTAGGATGTCCTCATCGCTAGCGTTGATATCGATCCACGTCAACTGCGTACGAGGTGTCATAATATCGCTGGCATCAAGGTCAGCTAAGCGGAAAATATTTTCTACCAGCACTGGTTCTTCTTCTTCATAAGCACCTAGTTCCACCCCTTGTACAAGCATTTTATTGATTTCCGATTCCGTCACCGGTGCTTCTTCCTTGTGTTTAACGCCTAATACTTTCAGTAGCACCGTTGTAGACATACTGAGAAGTGCCACAAATGGTTTTGTAATCGTGGCGAAGTATTTCATAGGGATGGCCATCATAATGGCGATGGATTCTGGCGAATTATAGGCCAACCGTTTCGGCACTAATTCCCCTATGACTAAGGATAAATAGGTTGTTAAAGATACGATGAAAATAGGACTCACCGTATCCGCATAATCAGCTAGCCACAGTATATGTTCTTTAATATATGTCGCCATAGGATCGGAAAAGGTAGTCCCCGAATACAAACCAGTGACGATACTAATCAAAGTAATACCAATTTGTATGGTGGAAAACATTTCATTCGGATCTTCCGCTAGCTTGATCGCCATGCGAGCTCCACGATTCCCTGCTTCCGCCTTTTCTTCTAATAACCCTTTACGAGCATTAATAATGGCTAATTCCGTCATGGAAAATAAACCATTCAAAATGATGAGTATGACTACAATTAAAATTTCTATACCTATGTCACTGCCCACTGATTCTATCTCTCCTTATTGATATCCATATGTAAATATCCTACTAGTATGTTATAACCCTTATTTAATATATTAGAATACTATAATATTTTTAACACTACATATCTAAGTATCTATTAAAATAACTCTACTAAATACTTAAATCACAACCGCTGTTCCTGTGCATGTCACCATGAGCATACCATTCGTTTCGCCCAATGTTTCATAGCTTACAGATATACCTACGATCGCATTGGCTCCCATGTTTTTTGCACGTTTACTCATTTCTTTTAAAGATGCCTCACGAGCGCTAGCTAAAGATGATTCATAACTATCGCTACGACCGCCAACAATATCTCGAATGGAGGAAAAAAAGTCTTTCACAAAGTTACGACCTTCCACAACTTCTCCAAACACAATTCCTTTATATTCTTTAATTGGATGACCTTCAATTTGCATAGTTGTTGTAATAATCATACGTATCTCCTATATTCTCACACTGAATCTGATTCAAATCTGATTCAAATCTCATTACTCGTATTATATCATATTTAGAATAGTTCCTTCTATGAAAGTAGAACAACACAAAATAACTATATAAATACTTGTTGCACTAGAACCATATACAATATCGTTCCACCCCCAATGGATAGGAACATATTCCCTTTCCATAGATGGAGTAGTACCGTCACAGCTACGGCAATTATATCTGGCATACCATGATACACACCGGATAGATCCACATGGTGCAAGGAAAATACCACCAACAAACTCATCGTCGCCGACGGTAATACTTTCCCTAAATACTGCACATAAGCAGGTGTTTTTGTTTTCGAAGTAAAAATTAAAAATGGTAAAAACCGTGTTGCCATAGTACCTAGCACAACAATGGCAATGGTTATAATTTGTTCTGTGAAAGTCATTGCTCTCCCTCCATTGTTTTACGTAACAGACTTAGCATCACCACGATACCAATCATAGCAGGAATCATAAAGTGTTCACTGCCAAATACAAATAAAGCAATACCAGGAATCACTAATCCTATGCCAGAGCTAATTAGATTCCGTTGTATTTTATATTGCTCCAAAGCCAACACAATAAAGAGTGCAGTCAGTACAAATTCCAATCCTTTCACATTAAAAGATAATACAGATGCAAAAAGATTGCCTATAACAGATCCGACCACCCAATATAACTGATTCAATAGAGTTACAAAAAAATAACACCATTTCTTGGAAATTTCAGCAGGAATTTGTGATGTATAGTTAATAGAAAAACTTTCATCCGTCATTCCAAATATGAGATATGGTGTTATCCATCCCATATGTCTATATATAGTTAACATAGAAATTCCATAAAATATATGACGCCCATTGACCATGAGTGTAATCAAGAAAGCACTCACTGGATCAAAGGGAGATAATAACATAGCCACTGTTACAAATTCCATAGACCCTGCATAAATGAGAGCACTCAATGCCAATGTATACCCCCAGGAAAATCCCATAGAATGCATATAAATGCCATAGGATAGTCCTAAAAATAAAAATCCCAATAATAACGGTGTTGTTTTTAGAAAACCATATCGAAAGGCAGCTCCTATTATATGTTTTGTTGGTTTATTTTCCATGTATAGTATCCTTTCTCTCATTACATCACTAATATTACTATATATTCATATATTATAAGATACTATAGAATCACTTAGCAAGAAAAAAACAGCCTACGGGAATCACTTCCCATAGGCTGTTTCTATTAGTCCTCAAAATCGCGAGATAAATCAACTTCTTTTAGAGGTACTACTTTTGTTTTATGTTTTGCTTTATACCATAAGTACACAGCTAAGAATACTGGGATACCGATGTAGGCAACGGACACGCCGTACCAGTCGATACTTTCACCCATGAAAGCTGTATAGTTTTGACCAGCAATGATGATCAAGCACAATGCCAAGGCAAACAATGGACCAAATGGGAACAAGGATGCTTTGTAAGGCAATTTGGACACATCATGACCTTGTGCCACGTAAGCACGACGGAAACGATAGTGTGCCAAAGCAATACCCACCCATGTGATAAATCCACTCATACCACTGATGTTGATCAACCAAGTGTAGGCTTGACCTTCCCCAATCAAAGATGTTAAGAAGGCAAATAAACCAAAGGCTGCTGTTGCCAACAATGCTGGAATTGGCACACCACGTTGGTTAATGGAGCCAAATAGTTTTGGTGCATCTCCTGATTTAGACAATGCGTACAGCATACGTGTGGAGGAGAATAAACCAGAGTTACCAGCGGACAATACAGCAATCAACAAGATAGCATTGATGAAATGAGCCGCCCAGTCAAATCCAAAACGGTCAAATACCAATGTAAATGGACTGATGGACACATTTTCTACAGAACTGTTCAACAAATTTGGATCATTATAAGGAATTAAGAAACCGATAACTATGAAAGAACCAATATAGAACAGTAAAATACGCCAGAAAATAGAGTTAATCGCTTTTGGAATATTTTTCTCTGGGTCTTCTGATTCACCAGCGGCAGTACCGATTAATTCTACCCCTTGGAACGAGAAACCAGCAATCATAAAGATGGCCAAAATAGAGGAGAATCCCCCTACAAATGGTGCATCCCCTAAGGTCCAGTTATGGAATCCTGGAGATGGATTGCCTACGCCAAGGATCAATAATGTACCTAATAACAAGAATACAATAACAGTGATGACCTTGATGCTAGAGAATACATATTCACTTTCACCGAAAGAACGAGCTGATAAATAATTCAACACGAACAGAATTAGCAAGAACAACGCAGACCAAACAATGGCAGGCACATCAGGGAACCAGTATTTCATGATGAACGCACTGGCTACGAGTTCCGCCGCTAATGTAATGGCCCAGTTGAACCAAAAGTTCCAACCCAACGCAAAGCCCAAGGCTTTATCTACATACCGAGAGGCATGAGTACCAAAGGAACCAGACACTGGTAAGTACGTGGTCATTTCCCCTAAGCTAGTCATTAAGAAATACACCATGATACCAATGAAACTATAGGCTACTAAGGCACCACCAGGACCGGCTGTACTCACTACTTCACCACCAGCTACAAATAAACCTGTACCGATGGCACCGCCCAAAGCAATCATATTCATGTGGCGGGATTTCAAACTTCTTTTTAATTTATTATTTTCCATGGGACTTCTCCTTATAAGTCAAGATTTCGTACATATTCCGCATTATCTTCGATAAACTTTCGACGAGGTTCCACCTTATCCCCCATCAAAACGCTAAATATCTTATCTGCTGCAATACTGTCTTCCATGCTAACTTGTAGGATGGTTCGATGTTCAGGGTTCATCGTTGTATCCCATAATTGTTCTGCATTCATTTCCCCAAGACCTTTGTAACGTTGAATCGTAATATTTTCACGTCCAATTTCGTCCAGTCTATCTGAAAGTTCTTGGTCACTGTAGGCATACCACTGTTTTTGACCTTTTTTAATTTGGTACAACGGTGGTTGTGCAATGAATACATGACCTTCTTCAATCAATGGTTTCATATATCGATAGAAGAATGTCAATAATAATGTACGAATGTGTGCGCCGTCCACGTCCGCATCGGTCATAATAATGATTTTATTGTAGCGGCTCTTCGTAATATCAAAGTCTTGTCCGATACCTGTACCAAAGGCAGTTATCATAGAACGAATTTCTGCATTGGCCAAGATTTTATCGAGACGAGCTTTTTCTACATTTAAAATTTTACCGCGCAATGGCAAAATCGCTTGGTAACGACGATCACGGCCTTGTTTTGCAGTACCACCCGCAGAATCACCTTCGACGAGGTAAATTTCTGTCATAGTTGTATCTTTTTCAGAACAATCTGCCAATTTACCAGGTAAGGAGCTTACTTCTAACGCATTTTTACGGCGTGTCAATTCACGTGCTTTGCGGGCTGCTTCACGAGCACGACTCGCATTGGTTGCTTTTTCGATGATTTTCTTCGCTTCTGCTGGATGCTCTTCCAAAAAGACACGCAATCCATCAGATACGATGGTATCTGTAATCCCTTTGACTTCGCTATTGCCTAGTTTGCCTTTTGTTTGGCCTTCAAATTGTGGTTCCAATACTTTTACGCTCACCACAGCTGTCAAACCTTCACGCACGTCTTCCCCAGTCAAGTTACTTTCATTTTCTTTCAAAATGCCAGCCTTGCGACCATAGTCGTTTAAGGTCCGTGTCAACGCTGTACGGAAACCGCTGAGGTGCGTACCACCATCAATGGTGTTGATATTGTTAACGAAGGACAAAATCGTTTCGCTGTAGCTATCGTTATACTGTAACGCTACATCTACCACCACATCGTCACGGGTATTATCGATGGAGATAACACTCGGTGTAATGGCTTCTTTTGCTTCATTTAAATATTCAATGAATTGTACTAAGCCACCTTCGTAGTGGAAACTTTCACTGCGACCTTCTCCACGTTTGTCGGACAAGGTAATGCGCAATCCTTTATTCAAGAACGCCAGCTCTTGTAAGCGAGTTTTTAATACATCAAACTCGAAAATAGTGGTTTCAAAAATTTGCGCATCTGGTTTGAATCGTACTGTGGTCCCTGTGCGATCCGTCGTACCGATTTCTTTCAAATCAGACGTTTTATTACCACGTTCAAAGGAAATTTCTTGAATTTTTCCATGTTGGTATACATCGACGATAGTCCACTCACTCAAAGCATTCACTACGGAAATACCTACCCCATGAAGACCACCGGACACTTTGTATCCACCACCGCCAAATTTACCACCTGCGTGAAGTTTGGATAATACAAGTTCTACCGCAGGCATACCTGTTTCATGCATCCCCGTTGGGATACCGCGACCATCATCGATAACTTCAATACTATTATCTTCACAAATGGTCACTTCAATATGCGTCGCATACCCCGCTAGGGCTTCGTCCACACTATTATCTACAACTTCATACACCAAGTGATGTAATCCACGGGCAGATGTGCTACCAATATACATACCAGGTCGCATTCGAACGGCTTCCAACCCTTCGAGGACCTGTATATTACCGGCATCATAATTTGTTTGTTCTGCCATCTGACATCCTCCTACTTTTATATAATGACATTACATACTGGTCACTATATTCTATATAATACATTCTATTATACAATACTTTCCTATGTCTGTGAAAGTCTAAGCCTTTATTTCACTTGCATTTTATCTGTTTCAGTCCAACGATATTTGTTCGTAATATTCACCACTTGCTCTAAGGTTAACTCCTCTTGCGATTTCGAAGTGATTAACATGGTGGCCCAATACATATCGTTCGCATCTTTTGAACCTTGGAATAAGCGAGTTAAATAGAATTGAATACTTTCACGTTTCGCCACATGAAACCATTCATAGGTGCACCAGGGTGCCATAGCTTTCACCTGGTCATATTTATAATGCGGATACTGTCGCAAGATGCGCTTGATGGTCTGAATGATCGACCGATATCGTTTATATTCACATGAAACACATATCTCTGTAGTCTCTTGCCAACGACCGCAACTAGGACATCGATGGTAATTCGATGCCAACAGTACCTTGTCTTTTTTCACTTGTTGTATCCGCATGTTGAACACCATCTTGCGCAGTTCTTCATTATGGATGCGACTCACAGATGTCCGAATCTCTTCTACCTCTTCCTCAGATACAGGTATCTTGTGAAAGTCGATACGTTCTTCTTTCACAGGCGTCATATCTAAGACTTCACCCATTACCGGTTGTTCACCTAAGGATTTGCGAGGCAATTGGACCTTGATATCTTCTATGATCGGTGTACCATAATAGTCTTGTAACGCTTCTAAGAGTTGTGGCGTACGCATCACCATTTCTTGCATCCATACAGTATGACCAATTTCTAGGACTAATGTGGGTGGCGTAATCTCTACAATCTTAGCATGTTGCGCTACGATAGGACCGGCTACATCTTCCCAATCGTGACATAATTTCATGATTTGATATGTATCATAGATGCCCAGTTCTCGTAACATGCCCTCCAAGAGTGTATGTCCACCCATCATTTCCTTTGTATCACGCTCTATCATAGAACCTCCTCACCGAGATCTACATATTGCACCATATCTAGCCCTGCTGTTTCTTCCTTATCCGTGGTGGTGATGATTGTCTGCACACGCTTATGAATAAATTTCAATAAATTCTGACGTCGTTCCTGATCCAATTCACTAAGTACATCGTCTAAGAGAAGAATCGGATATTCACCTACTTCTGATTTAATGTATTCCAATTCACTCAATTTCACAGATAAAATTGCCGTGCGCTGTTGCCCTTGAGATCCAAATCGTTTTAAGTCCATCGGTCCTGAGTAAAAAATAATATCATCACGATGGGGACCCACGGAGGTTTGGAACCGTCTTCGATCTTCTTCTAAATGATTTTGCAAAGCTTTTAATAAGGCCTCTTTCGTGACTAGTAATTTTTGCTCACTATAGGGCTGTGTATATTGGAGTCGTAAATCTTCCTTGCCATTGGTCAACTTGCGATTCATTAAATCCATCAATTGATTTAACTTTTTTAAACTTTCCAATCGCTTTTGAATAATTTGCGCCCCTAAGGTAGCGATCTGTTCATCCCAATCTTCCACAGGCGCATGGGCCTTGTGACTGTACTCCTTTAATACGCGATTTCTCTGTTGCACAGCCCTCTGATACATAGTCAATTGATGATAATATTGAGGACTGGTTTGACTAATTTCCATATTTAAAAAGCGTCTACGCAAGGACGGTGTCCCTTTGATTAACTCCAAATCTTCAGGAGAAAATATAACCGTATTCAAGGTGCCTACTAATTCTTTTTGAGATAAAGGATTATCGTGCAACCGAATGAGCTTTTTCCCTTGGCGCCCCCATTTAATTTGCAATGTATGAGGTGTTTCGGCTTTCATAAAATGAACAATAATACTGGCCTCGTCCTCATTCCAATGGATCACATCTTTCATATCCGATGTGCGATGACTGTGCCCCATCGTAGCAATATAGGCAGATTCTAGTATATTCGTTTTGCCTCGCCCATTGGGACCGTGGATGACAATGATATTCGGTGTGAAAGTAATCTGTTTATGACGATGATTGCGAACATGTATGAGTTCCAATTCTGTCATATACACAATTAACCCTCCTTCACCACAGTAATAGATACTTCATCGCCTACGATGACTACATCATTAGGATAGATTTTTTTCCGTTTCTCTGTGACGATAACCCCATTCAGTGTAATCGCTTCTTCTGCTAATAATTCTTTAATTTGTCCACCTGTAGATAACAGATTCGCATATTTTAATAATTGATCCAACTGAATATACTCTGTATGAATCGCAACTGTTTCTGTATTCATAATACCCTCTTATATTCTCATTAATTATGTGTATGAACTGGTGTTACTACATAAGTATAATTGTCGTTGTTATCTTGACGAATCACCATAGCACCTTGTGCTTGTAAATACATATGGATTCTTTCACTATTGCTATGTTTCAATAATTCATCAATATATTTACCATTGAAATTAATGGTGAAAGGCTCCCCTTCAAAAGTACAAACCACAATATCTTTTACCATACCAATATCTGCACTTTGAGAGCTCAATGTCACTTGATTTGGTTCCCAATCATAACGAATCGCAGAGAAACTCATATCTTTTGCCATGAAATAGACACGGTCCAAGGAACTAGCAAATTCTCTTCGATTTAAAGTGGCGCTAGCATCAAATTTACCTGGAATAACCCGTTTATAGTCTGGATAGGTTCCCTCAATTAAACGAGAAATAATATAGACAGTATCAAACACGATCGCTACTTGATTTCTATTCCATATTAATTTAACCATGACAGGTTGATCAGAAGGTAATACCTTAGATACTTCTTCTACGGTCCGTTTAGGAATGACAATACGCATTGGTTGTTCTAAGGCTGTTTCTAAGGTTACTTTTTTCACAGCCATACGGTGTGTATCTGTACCAACCATAGTTAGTTCATTGCCTTCAATTTCTACCAAGGTGCCACAGAAAATAGGTCGATCTGTATCTGTAGACGTAGCATACACTGTCAAATCGATTAATTCTTTCAGCTGTTCTCCATCAATTAAAATGCTTGTATCGTCTTGGATTTGTTCCACTAAGGAAAAATCTTCCACTTGCATAGTAACTAATTTAAACTCAGAATTGTCAGATTTAATTTGCAATTGATTAGAATTGTCTGGTTTATATAGTTCTACTTGTTCACCTGGTAATTTTTTTAGAATTTCTTGAAAGTATTTAGACCCAACTACAATAGTACCTGGTTCTAAAATGGTCGCATCTACTTGGGAACGCATGCCAATTTCAAAATCATTAGCTTGTAATTCTACATAATTTTCTTTTGTAGAAATATAAATAGATCCAGGTAAATTGGAGCTTGTTTTATTGGAAGCAACACGTTGGAAGAGAGACATGGCTTTCACCAATTCTTGTTTGTTAAATTGTAATTTCATAGAATCTCCTTTTGACTAATAAGACTATGTTAAAGTGATTTGTTTAAAAATAGTAGCCGTAGTAGTAGGGGCCGTGAATAAGTGGATAGGTGCATAAAAAGCGAATATTTCAAGGATTTCCACATGTTTATAATGATGGGGCTAGAACATTCTGTATATCCACATACTAACAACCTTCCTATTCCCTTGTGTGTAAGTGTCAACATAGTAACAAGGTACTCACAAAGAATGCACAATCTACACACAGGCTTATACACATACCAGTTATTGTTGGGCTTTTTCTAACTCTTGTCGAATTCGTTCAATGGTTAAGCGTAAATCTGGGTCTTTTTCCATTTCTCTAGAAATTTTTTCATACGCATGTAAGGCTGTAGTATGATCTTTCTTTCCAAAGGCATAAGAAATTTGTGGGTAGCTTTCATTGATGATTTCACGAGCTAAATACATGGCAATTTGACGAGGATGGGCATATTGCTTATTTCGCTTTTGACTGACTAAATGTTCTAATTTGATTTTAAAATAATCAGCAATAAATTCTTGAATGTATTTAATAGATAAGACGATTTTTTCTGTATGGATAATAAAATCCTTAATCGCTTTATTGGTAAACTCCACATCGATGGATTCTAAGCGACCACTAATAGCTGCTTGTGTAATTAATGTTTCAAAGGCTCCTTTCAATTCACGAATATTTCGATTATTGAAATATTGAGCAAATAAATGGATCACTTCTTTTGGTACATTAAGGGTTGGATACTCGCTGCGACGATGGTGAATTTCTTCGTGAATGATGGCCTCAATCATCTCAGGGTTTGGGGCTTCAATTTCTACGGTGAGACCACTGTTGAATCGCGTGATTAATCGCTCTTCCATTTCCTTATAATCTTTTGGTGGTTTATCACTGGATAGGATGACCGCTTTATTGTGACTGAGTAAATGGTTGAAAGTATTAAAAAACTCTTCTTGTGTAGTTTTCTTATTTTTTTCCTCTAAGAACTGCACATCGTCAATGATGAGTACATCGATATCTCGGAAGTTACGGCGGAATTGATCCGGTGTTTTCGTCCGTAAGGATTCAATGAAACTGTTCATAAAATCTTCACTGGTAATGGACATAATTTTAGCTGCTGGATTTTTAGCTAAAATTTCATTGCCAATGGCATGCATTAAATGGGTTTTACCAAGACCAGATTGGCCGTGAATATAGAGTGGATTATAGCGAAGACCTGGATTATCTGCTACTGCTTTTGCTGCGCTAAAGGCAACGCGGTTAGAATTTGATTCAATGTAGTTATTAAAGGTGAAAGTACGATTTAAATGAGATTTTGAAGAACCGCTCATATCCTGCTGCACAGGCGGTGCTGATGACGTAGGAGTAGCCGTCTTAGTAGCAAATAAATCGGTAGGAACAGGTTTTTGAACACCTGGTGTAGTGGATGCATTTCTTTGAATCACCACAGGAGAATCGTAGCTAGGACGACTGACTCCATCTGGTAAGACTTCGTTATATTCCTCTGGTTCCCAAGGAGGAGGGATGATGGAAGGGGATGCACTTTCAAAGTTTGTTTCATCAATAGAAGGCATATCGATAGGTGGCATAGGAGGAATCTCAGTAGCCTGCGTGCCTATCGTATCGGATGTAGCCGTATCTGTTAAATAGTCGATGTTTTGCAAGGTAGGAAGTAAACTTTTCGCAGCCTCTAAGATTTGGTTGTGCACCAAAGGCGTTTGAATATATTTGAGTTTACTAGGATCCATAACGAATAACGTTAGGATGGTAGATGTCATAGAATAGGGCATCAAAGAATTAACGACCAAGGAGTCCCACATTTGCTGGGGCATTTTTGTTTTTGTTTTTTGCATCACTTGGTCCCATAGGGAGTAGAGATCTAAGTCACTCATAAGAAACCTTCCTGTTTGTGTATAAGAATAATTTGTCCACACTACCATTGGTGTGGATAACTAAAAATTAGACAAAGAAAAAGAGTTTATAAACAAGATAGTACTCTGGATTGTAAATATCCACAACGTTGTGAATAAGTCAGTGGATAAGGTCTAAAAAATGTGGAAAACTTGTTTATAACTCTAAAACATACAATTATTAAAAACTCCATACGATAGTTTGCTTGTATAGATATATTCATTATACCAAAAACTGTTTTGCTTTGCTATGGAGTCTATAGTGATTTTATAGACGATGGATAGAGGAAAGATTGTCACATAACTTTCTTTGTCAAGATACATATAAAAGTATGTGATAGTATTTTGTATGTATGTCATATAAATATAGGAATACACAAGGTTTATATTGACAGAATTAGGGTTTATACATATAATTACTATGTTATGGTATACGAAAAAATAAACCTATCATGAGGAGGTGTTGTTGTAATGAAACGTACTTACCAACCAAATACACTTTGGAGAAAACGTACTCATGGTTTCCGTGAACGTATGAAAACCATCGGTGGCCGTCTAGTGTTAAAACGTCGACGCGCTAAAGGCAGAAAACGCTTATCTGCATAATCAAATATACAGTAAGAGAACTTGGCCGAACAGCCAAGTTTTTCTGTATGTACGGTATTAAAGGATAACTATGAATAGTTTAACAAAAGATAGAAGAATACGGAAAAACAATGAATATCAATTAGTGTATAAGCACGGTCGCTATGAAGTAGGACGTCTTTGTGTGGTCTATCATATGCCAGTGGCAAAACAAAAGAGTAAGATCGGTTTTGTCACAGGGAAAAAGGTAGGAGGCGCTGTACAGCGCAACAGAGCTCGACGTTTGATGAAAGAAGTGTATCGTCTGCATCAACATGAATTGCGCGAAGGTCATCATATTGTCGTAGTTGGACGAGGTTACTTGGCCAATGCTACATACGACCAGGCAGAGCGTGAGATGATGCGTCTATTCAAAAAATGTAAATTACTAAAGGATAGAAACTAATGGGTATTAGTAAACTTGTAAATTACTTGTTAATTGGATTAGTTCAGTTCTATCGATATGCTCTATCTCCTTTAAAGCCAAGTACTTGTCGTTTTTATCCCACCTGTTCGATGTACATGTTGCAAGCCTTGCAACGGTATGGACCTTTAAAAGGTAGCTATTTAGGCATCAAACGGATTTTAAAATGTCATCCCTTTCACAAGGGTGGATACGATCCATTGCCATAGCACAATTTTGGAAATACCTGAGTACCTGTATGGATGAAATATAGACCATACCATAACGTATATGGGTACACAAAGGTGTATACTACAGAGAACAAGAAAAGGAGTAGGCATGGAAATCTTTCAATATTTAGTAGATTTTATGAGAAGCCTTGTGGAATATTCGTTTTTGGGCACAAAAGCGATGGGCTTCCCGAGCTATGGTATCGCGATTATTTTGCTTACCATTGTTATTAAACTTATATTAGCACCGTTGACACAAAAACAAGTGCAGTCTATGAAAGGCATGGCTGATTTACAACCAAAAATGAAAGCCATCCAAGACAAATATAAGGACAATCCACAAAAAGCACAGCAAGAAATTATGAAAATGTACAAAGACTTAGGCATCAACCCATTAGCTGGTTGTTTACCACTTCTTGTGCAAATGCCATTCTTGATTGCTATATTCTATGCATTGCAAGGATATCCATATGATCCTCAATATGCGCAATTCTTATGGTTACCAAATTTGAGTGATCCAGATCCAATCTATGTATTACCAGTGTTATCTGCCTTGTCTACTTACATTATGAGTAAACAAACATCTGCTAGCGGTGGTAATAATCAACAAGCGAAGATTATGAACATCTTTATGCCATTATTCATTGGCTATATCAGTTTAAACTTTGCTAGTGGATTGGTAATTTACTGGGTAGTTTCAAATCTATTCCAATTAGCACAACAAACATTAATTTATCGTAATAACAAATAGGAGGCTAGGCATGGATTACATTGAAGTGTCAGCAAAAACGATTGAAGAGGCAACTTCACAAGCAACAGCGCAAATTGAATCTCAAGGTCGAGTTGTTACGTCTGTGAAAGTGTTAGAAGAGCCATCAAAAGGCTTTTTAGGCTTTGGTAAAAAAGATGCTCTTGTTCGCGTATACTTTGAAGAAGGAACAGCAGAACGTACTGCTGTTGTAGAAGAAGTAGTATCAGTTGTGGAAACTGTTACAGAAACAGCAGTAGATACTGTGGAAACAGATAATACTGAAATTCCTGTGGTAGTAGAAGATGGTATTACAAAAGCAGAACAAGATTTCATTGCCGATACAGGTAAAGAATTTTTATTAGGCATGTTTGGAAAGATGGGTTTATCTGTACAAATTGAAAAATTGACTACAAAAGATAAAATCACATTCCAAGTACATGGGGAAGATTTAGGTATTTTAATTGGTAAACATGGTCAAACATTAGATGCCATCCAATACTTAACAAACCTTGTGGCTAATAAAGAAGTTCGCCGTCGTTGCCAAATTGTTGTGGACGTGGAAAATTATCGTTCCCGTCGTGAAGAAACTTTGATTCAATTGGCACATCGCTTAGGCGCTAAAGTACGACGTACACGTCAAAAAATTGCCTTAGAACCAATGAATGCTTTCGAGCGAAAAATCATTCACGTAGCATTGCAAAACGAAAAACATATCAAAACAGATAGCGAAGGACAAGAACCATATCGTCATATTGTGATTTATTACAAACGATAGACTTCTACTATATATCATCAATTTTTATATTGATGTATATGCATATCTGTAGAGATGACAATAGATGATTTGTGGCATATAGTAACAGATTATCTATAACTATGAAGAGGGCCCTTCGGGGTCCTTTTTCTTAGAAATATAGAAAAAAGCTATGAGTTGAATATATAAAATCAACTCATAGCTTTTTTAGTTTAAGGGGCTGTTTTGTTACAGCCCCTTTTTATATGGTGTATATATTAAAAAGAAATAATATAGTTATTAGGTTTTATATAGCTATTTAGTGGTTCAGTTATATCCACGGTTATTAATTTCCCATAGGGTGATACTGATATTGTCAAGATCAGTTCCTACTGTCTACAGACTCTTTACGGCTCGATGGGGAAATAATCCGAAGGGACGGGGGCAAGGATGCCAACAAAGACAAAGTCCTTCGTGCCTGTATTTTTCATCCCGTGGCACATGCCCTTCGCTGAGACGATGACATCGCCCTTCGCGATGGGGTGCTCCTCTCCGGGGGTAGGGTAAAAGACGCCCTCTCCCTCAATGCAAATCCATATATCATCTGCATTGGCGTGACCGTGCGGCTGAATCGTCTGCCCAGGCTTTATGACCCAGACGACACCGCTCGTTGACTCCGTGCTGTAGATTGGCGTGCGCGTTGCGACATTGCCCGCCTTTGCCACATTTGCCACGCGAAAACGTCGCGTTGCAAAATCGTTTGTGATTTCATTTACCATGATGTTTGCTCCTTTCAAAAATTCGTATTTTATATCGTTTTAGGGTGCTCAGTTAAAGTAATCATCGTCATATCCTTCGCTATTCAACTACATTATACAACAAACCAATCCTTATGACAACAATGGGATTTGATATTGTCAAGATCAGTTGACAAATTTTCTTTAGAAGAATACAAATGCTGTAACTCTTTATAGTCTAATTCCTTCAATACAGCATCGAGTAACCGCATAGGAGCTGTTTCTTTTATCATCAACATGCCATAATCCAATGGTAAAACTAGTTGGCGAGGCATTACTAGTTTAGTATAATTAAATTCATTGGTATATTATTTCTTCACATAAAAGGTGGCTTTCCCTTTTCCGTGTCGTTCAATGTACTTTTCTTCTACTAATTGTTTCAACATATTTTCTATGGTGGATTTACTTAGGATTGGAACTGCATTCAATACTTTGAATCTTTGCAATTTCCACTAGTGTATCTAGCACAGCAGGCTTTTGTTGTATGAATAGTTCCTGTTTTCCCTTGTGTTCATGGATCTGCGCTAATAAATTAATAATTTCACTATCCCATAGAGTATTTTCATAGAGTGAATAATTAAAAGCTTTCATTCGCCTACTCATTTCCATATTCACCTAATTATACCATGTTTTTAGGCAATTAAATATTACAATAGGCGAATTAATAGCAAATTCCTAGTAACTTTCAATAAAATTCATAATTGCACGACAGAATTGTTAAGCATACAAAAAAGCACGGCCTGAACCGTGCTCTTTTTACTGTAAGATTCAATTATACATTCATGTTAGCTGCTTTACGAACATAGAACCAGTAACATACGAATACTGTTACGATATTGAAAGCAAGTAATACAGCGAATGCTGGGTGGATACTTCCAAATGTGGAGTATACAAAACCGAAGATTTTAGGTGTAATGAAAGCACCGTATGCTGCTACAGCGCCTACGAAACCAGTGATCAAAGAGGATTGTAATCCATCTGTGAAGATGTGAGGAATCATACGGAATGTAGAACCTGTTACGAAACCGCAAGATACGAACATCAATACAGTCATGCCAAAGAAAAAGTCGAAGTTATGAATATCTACGCCTACCGCGATTAATACAGTAGTGATACATAAACCAATCAATCCGACGAAAGTAACTTTTGTACCGCTGTTAATTTTATCAGCTAACCAACCACCTACTGGACGAAGGCTGGCAGATACTAGTGGTCCTACGAATGCGATGTGAGCAAATGGAATTTCAGGGAACTCTTTATTTACTAATAACCCAAGTGCAGCTGCATATCCAGAGAAGGCACCGAAGGCACATGTATATAATAATGTCATAGCCCACGTGTGTTTGTTGCTAAAAATTTGAGCCAGCGCTTTAGGATTTGGTTTTGCTAATGGCAAGTTATCCATGTAACGAGTCATGCAAGCTAAGATGATGATCAATGGAACAATCCACATGAAAGCTGCATTGGCTAAGTATACAGCGTTACCTTTAATCATAGCAGGTGTGACACCGAAGATATTACCTAATGTAGCAGAACCCATTGCGAATGGAGCTAAAAAATAGATAACGGAAATACCAAGGTTACCAATACCACCATTGATACCGAGAGCGGTACCTTTTTCAGATTTAGGGAAGAAGTTACCGATGTTCGCCATGGAGGAGGAGAAGTTACCACCGGCTAAGCCGATCAATGCTGTTAAGATCATGAATGTTTCGTAAGAAGTTGTTGTATCTTGTACAGCATACCCTAACCATACCACAGGTACTAATAAGATGATTGTAGAAATGAAAGTCCAGTTTCTACCACCAATTAAAGCTGGCATGTAAGTATAGATAAAACGGAACGTAGCACCTACTAAACCTGGGAAGGCAGCCAGTGTAAATAATTGTTCTGTTGTAAAATGGAAACCAGCTCCATTTAATTGTGCTGCGATGGTGGACCATAAATACCATACACAGAATGATAACGTTAATGCAATGGTAGATACTACCAAGTTTTGTTTGGCAATCTTCTTACCAAACTTTTCCCAAAATTCAGGGTTTTCTGGTTGCCAGTTCGCAATAATTTCTTTGCGACTTGCACCGGCTTGAGGCATTTTCATCTCTGACATGAGAACACTCCTTTAATCCTTTAAACGTACAACTTGTGATACTCATATTGTATCATAGTGACATGAAGACACAAATATTATAGAAGTATTTTTAATTATGTAATTCTGTTATAATTAAATGTGCCTAAAATCACACACTTATTATATAAGATATAATATAATGTGAATGTGATAAAAAGCACAACTTATATAATTATTAATAAGTTATAATAGTAATGTACGCAAAAATTAAAATGTGTGTGACGGATTGATATGATGAAAGCAGTACAACTTCATAAGTATCAATGTTACTGAAAGATGTATGGTGACAGTATGGAACAGGAGTTAATCAATCAATTGCTAGCATTGCCGGGTGAAGTAGTTCATCTGAAAAAAGGAGAATTTTTATTTCACGAAGGTGATAAAGCAGAATACTTTTATATCGTTCAGAGAGGGCGCCTTAGTATTAAGAAATTTGAATCCACTGGACATATTTTTGCACTGCGATTAGTAGGGAAAAATAATGTACTTGGAGAAGTTCCTTTATATGAGACGAATACGAGATCGTATGTATTTAATGCCATAGCAAGGGAAGATTGCTCGGTGTATTGTATACGTTACGATATACTTGAGCCTGCTATTGCTAAGGATCATTCCTTAGCCATTGCGATGATGAAGATTTATACGCTTCATATGCGTCGACAACAAGCTAAGTATAGAGACTTATTATTATATGGTAAGAAAGGTGCATTTTATTCTACATTATTGCGTTTAGCTAATAGTTATGGTATTAAGAGGGATGACGGTATTTATATCGACATTGCTTTAAGCAACCAAGAATTAGCTGAATTTACTGCCACATCACGGGAAGGTTTAAACCGCATGCTAAGTGAGTTACGAAAGTTAGGCTATGTAGCCTATGATAAACACCATCTGGTAATCTGTGACTTTGATGCATTAATCGGACTGCTAGATTTGGATATCGATACTATCGATCCTAACATTAGCAATATCGAATAATTGAGGTTATACCCCCTTGCTGTGAGCAATACGAAGGCAAGGGTTTTTTGTATTTTTAAGGAGGACATGAGATGAGTCTTTTATCTCAAAAATTTAAGTTTCTTCGCAAGAAGGACGTATCTCCAACAGGCCATCAAATCACAGAAGAAGGTGGTCGTGAATGGGAAAATTTTTATCGTGACCGTTGGTCCTACGATAAAGTAGTCCGTACCACACATGGCGTAAACTGTACAGGTTCTTGTAGCTGGAACATTTACGTTAAAAATGGTGTTGTTGCATGGGAAAATCAAGCAACTGATTACCCTAAAACACCAGATGATATGCCGGATTACGAACCACGTGGATGCCCTCGTGGATCTACATTCTCTTGGTATTTATACAGTCCACTACGCGTAAAATATCCGTATGTACGCGGTGAATTGATTGAACTTTGGAGAGAAGCAAAGAAAACTGCTAAAAATCCTATCGAAGCATGGAAATCTATTGTAGAAGATCCTGAAAAAGCAAAACGTTATAAATCTGCTCGTGGTATGGGTGGCTTTGTGCGTTCTACTTGGGATGAATCTACAGAAATCGTAGCAGCTTCCTTATTATATACAGCAAAAACATATGGTCCAGACCGCAACGCAGGGTTCTCTGTAATTCCAGCTATGTCCATGTTGTCTTATGCAGGTGGTGCGCGTTTCTTGAACCTTATGGGTGGTACGCCACTATCCTTCTATGACTGGTATGCTGACTTGCCACCATCAAGCCCACAAGTTTGGGGTGAACAAACAGATACTCCAGAATCTGGCGACTGGTACAATGCAGGTTACATCATTACATGGGGTTCCAACGTACCATTGACTCGTACACCAGATGCTCACTTCTTGGCAGAAGTACGTTATAAAGGTACAAAAGTAGTCTCTGTGTCTCCTGACTATGCAGAATCCACTACTTTCTCCGATACTTGGTTGAATGTAAAAGCAGGTACTGATGCAGCAATGGCGATGGCAATGGGTCACGTTATTCTGCAAGAGTACTATATCGATAAAGAAACTCCATATTTCAAAGAATATGCGAAAGAGTTTACAGACTTCCCATTCTTAGTACGTGTAGAAGAAATCAATGGTGCTTTACAAGCGGGCCGTTTCTTGAATAACCAAGACTTAGGTAGCACAGAAGCTGGTGCTGATTTCCACACAGTAGTGATTGATGAAATTACGAATACAATAGTGGCACCAAATGGTACATTAGGTGATCGTCATACAAATCCTAAAAAATGGAACTTGCGTCTTGAAAACCGTGCAACAGGTGAGAAAATCTCCCCTCGTTTATCTGTAATCGATCAACGTGATTCCGTAGCATTAGTGAAATTACCGTACTTCGGTGACGAAGAACATGAAGGTATTATTGAACGTGCCGTTCCTGTTATGACAGTAGAAACAAAAGAAGGTCCTGTACAAGTAACAACAGTATTTGACTTGATTCTTGCTAACTATGGTATCGACCGTGGTTTGGGTGGTGAAGTGGCGACTAGCTATGAACAAGACACTCCATATACACCAACATGGCAAGAAAAAATTACTGGCGTAAAAGCAGACGTAGTGATTCGTACAGCTCGTGAATTTGCAGATAATGCAGAACAAACAAAAGGTCGCTCCATGATCATCATGGGTGCTGGTATCAACCACTGGTATCATGCAGACATCATTTACCGTACGATTCTTAACTTGATTATGTTCTGTGGTACAGAAGGCGTTAACGGCGGTGGCTGGGCTCACTACGTAGGACAAGAAAAATTACGTCCTGTTGAAGGTTGGGCTGGCATTATGACAGCGAATGACTGGAGTAAAGCACCTCGTTTACAAAACGGTACATCTTGGTTCTACTTTGCTACAGAACAATATCGTTCTGACTGCATTGACCTTGCAGACCGTGTATCTAAATTAGCCACACCTCGTTACAGACACCCTGGTGACTATAATGTATTGGCTGCGCGTTTAGGTTGGTTGCCGTCTTACCCTACTTTCAACCGTAACTATCAAGATTTGATCAACGATGCTCGTGCTACAGGCGCAGGTACTGAAGCTGAAATTAACCAATACATCGTACAAGCATTGAAAAATAAAGAGTTGAAATTCTGTGTAGAAGATCCTTCTGCGAAAGAAAATCATCCACGCAACTTGTTCGTATGGCGTTCTAACTTAATTGGTTCCTCCTCTAAAGGTCATGAGTACTTCTTAAAATACTTATTAGGTACAAAAAATGGCGTATTAGAAGATGAAGATGCACCAGTACGTCCAGAAGAAATCAACTGGCGTGAAGCTCCAGAAACAGGTAAATTAGACTTGTTGATCGACATCGATTTCCGTATGGCCTCCACAGCGTTATACTCCGATATCGTATTCCCTGCAGCAACATGGTACGAAAAACAAGACTTATCTTCTACAGATATGCATCCATACGTGCACGTATTCCAAGCAGCTGTTGATTGCGCATGGGACACTAAATCTGACTGGGATACATTCCGTACATTGGCAGAAACAGTATCTCGTGTAGCGAAAGAGTCTGGTTTCACTGAATACGAAGATATCGTAGCACAACCGTTGGGTCATGACAGCCCAGGCGAAGTGGCACAACCATTGGGTAAAGTATTAGACTGGAGCAAAGGCGAATGTGAACCAATTCCAGGTAAAACTATGCCAAATCTTGTACACGTAAAACGTGATTACAGTAAAATCTTTGAAAAATTCATCGGTTTAGGTCCTAACATTGAAAATAAAGTGGGCGCTCATGGTTTAGCATGGGATGTATCTGATGCCTACCAATCCTTGTATGAACAAAATGGAACGATTAACCAACCAGGTTTCGTATCTCATGGTCGCCCTAGCATCTACGAAGCACGTGAAGCTTGTAATGTTGTGTTAACATTGTCCTCTTGTACGAATGGTAAATTAGCAGTTCGTTCTTGGCAGGCTATGGAAGAAAAAACAGGCTTAACAGATCTTCAAAAGAATGCAAAAGGTCGTGAAGAAGAACGTATTACCTTTGAAGATATGGTTCGCCAACCACGCTTTATTATTCCATCTGTCACAAGTACAGGTAAAAATAATAAAGACCGTCGTTACTCTCCATTTACAACATCTACTGAGGATAAAGTTCCATTCCGTACAATCACTGGTCGCCAATCCTACTATTGTGACCATGAAATGATGCGTGACTATGGCGAGGCTATGGCGCTTTACAAACCAGTCTTGTCCTACGCACCAGTGAAAGGTGATTATGCACAAGAGGGCGTTCCTCAAATCACATTAAAATACTTAACACCACATCATAAATGGTCTACCCATAGTATGTACTTCGATAGCCAACAATTGTTAACATTGTTCCGTGGTGGACAAACTATTTGGTTGAACGAAGATGATGCAAAAGAAATCAATGTCCAAGATAATGATTGGGTAGAAGCTTTCAATAAAAACGGTATCGTCGCAGCCCGTGCTGTAGTATCCCCACGTATTCCTCGTGGTATTTCCTACATGCACCATGCCCAAGACCGTCACATCAATGTACCAGCTGCACAAATTAAAAAACAACGCGGTGGTACACACAATGCACCAACTCACATTCATTTGAAACCGACACATATGATTGGTGGTTATGGTCAATTAAGTTATGGATTCAATTATTATGGCCCAACTGGCAACCAACGGGATATGACTATTGTGGCTCGTAAAATGAAGGAGGTAGATTGGCTTGAAGATTAAGGCTCAAGTATCTATGGTCCTAAATTTAGACAAGTGTCTAGGCTGTCACACATGTTCTATCACTTGTAAAAATACATGGACAAACCGCGAAGGTGCGGAATATATGTACTTTAATAACGTTGAAACTCGTCCAGGTGTTGGCTATCCACGTCAATGGGAAGACCAAGAGAAATGGAAAGGCGGCTGGACTGTTGGTAGCGATGGAAAATTAGCATTGGCTACAGGTTCTAAAACTAACCGTTTGATGAAATTGTTCTACCATCCAGAACAACCTGAGTTGAAAGACTACTTTGAACCATGGACATATGACTATGAAACATTGATTCATTCTGGTCGTAAAAATAACCAACCAGTAGCACGTCCACGCTCTTTAGTAACTAAAGAACGCATGGAAATCAAATGGGGTCCTAACTGGGATGACGATTTGGCTGGTGGCGAACATGCTCGCGCTGACGTAAACTTGGCGAAAATGGGCGAAGATATCGTGTTCGACTATGAAAAAGTATTCATGCGCTACTTACCTCGTCTATGTAATCACTGCTTGAATCCAGCATGTGTGGCAGCGTGCCCATCTGGTGCGATTTACAAACGTGATGAAGACGGTGTAGTTCTTGTGTCTCAAGATGTATGTCGTGGTTGGCGCCATTGTGTACCATCTTGTCCATACAAAAAAATCTTCTACAACTGGGAAACTAATAAAGCTGAAAAATGCGTATTCTGTTACCCACGTTTGGAAAATGGTTTACCTCAAATCTGTGCGGAAACTTGCGTAGGTAGAATGCGTTATGTAGGCGTTGTCTTCTATGATATGGATAAAGTAGAAGCAGCAGCGGCTTCCAAAAACGATGCAGATATCTACGAAAATACAGTGGATTTAATCTTAGATCCTCATGATCCAGAAGTAGTAAAAGCGGCTCGTGCAGAAGGTATTGGTGAAGCTTGGATTAAAGCAGCACAAAAATCTCCAGTCTACAAATTGATTAAAGAATGGAAAGTGGGCTTACCATTGCATCCAGAATACCGTACATTGCCAATGGTTTGGTATGTGCCACCATTGAGCCCAATCGTACAACGTATTACATCTGAAGTATACTTGCCAGATGCGAACGAAATGCGCGTGCCTGTACAATACCTTGCAAATCTATTTACAGCAGGTAATGCAGATGCCTTAGCTCGTGTGTTGCAACGTGTATTAGATATGCGTGAATATATGCGTCGTCGTGATGTAGGAGGTGAAGCACCTCAACATCCAATTGATTTAACAGAAGATCAAATGTACGACATGTACAAATTATTAGCCTTGTCTAAATACAATGATCGTTTTGTGATTCCTACGGATATCAAAGCGTCTCGTGAAGGCCGTGCAGATATGCAACATAAACGTGGTTTTGCCTGTCCTACAGGGGGATGTCAATAATGAATGATGCTCAGAAAATAGCGCTTATCGCGTCATTTCTGCTTCGCTATCCTGATGCCACTTGGTATGATGAATTACAAGAATGGAAGGGGGACGCAACATCTGTTGCGCACCCTCAACTCCGTCAAGCCTTGGTAGAATTCTTCGACTATGTGGAAGAAACACCTCGTAAAGAGTTTGAAGATCAATATGTGCGTACCTTTGACTTTAGTCAAAATACGAATATGTATTTATCTACTTATGAATTACAAGGTACAGGGGAACAAGCAGAAGAACTTGTTAAATACAAAGCATTTTTCCTTGAAAATGGCTATGACTTACCAAAAGAAATGCCAGACTTTGTCCCAGCTATTCTTGAATTATGTGCGCTTATCGAAGAAGAAAAAGCAAAAGAAATTTATGAATACTGTAAACCAAAATTAGAATATATTCGGGAGCGCTTCATTGAAGCAAAACTGCCGTATGCATTCTTATTTGATATTATTTTATCTGTTGCAAATGGATTGGAGGACGGTGTACTATGAGTTTATTTCTATGGGGCGCCCTGCCTTATATCGCTTTCACCTTCTTTGTCGTAGGGACACTTGTTCGTTTCTTTTACTTTGAAAGAAACTGGACTACTAAATCAAGTCAATTTTTAGAAAAGAAACAATTGCGTATTGCTAACCCATTGTTCCACTTTGGTTTGCTTTGCGTTATCGGCGGTCACGTGGTAGGTGTATTAATTCCTAAAACTTGGACTGCTATGATCGGTGTGGATGACCATATGTACCACCAAGGTGCGTTGTACATGGGTGCTGTAGCTGGTTTCCTATTTATCTTAGGATTCTTGATGCTCATGAAACGTCGTTTCACAACACCTGAATTACGCGCTAACACATCTAAAATGGATGTTTGGTTGTACTTGTTCTTTACACTAGCTATCGTAAGTGGTATGGCTGGTACATTATTGAATGCGTCTGGATTCTTTGACTATCGTGTATCTATTGGACCTTGGTTCCGTAGTGTGTTGATGGCCATGCCAGATCCATCCTTAATGGAAAACGTACCTGGTATCTTTAAGTTCCATATGCTATCCTGGATGATTGTGGCGATCGTATTCCCATTCAGCCGTTTAGTACATTGCTTGAGCGTACCATTTAACTACTTAGCACGACCATTTATCGTGTATAGAAAACGAGATCGTCGCTAATTTTCTCTATGAAAGCCTGTGGCGTTCGTAACTGAATATGATAAAGGGAAGAGCACGGCATACCCCCTCTCAAACGGTATTTCATAATGTTTGTTCGGGGGCACGCCGTGCTCTTCTTGTGTTTG
>CAUQLO010000025.1:0-24529 GCA_963518725.1 uncultured Veillonella sp.
TATCTACGTTTGTAGAAGCTTCGCTGCTTTCTGTCCCTAAGGATAAATTGAGATGTAAGCTCTTGGCTTGGTCTTTTAATTTAGACTTGGCAAGAGATGTCTTAGCATCGTCATAGGTTTTGTAGGCTAATAGAGCTTGTAATCGTTCGTCCTTTACAGTGCGTGCTCGTGTGAGTGTACCTACTGCATTGCTTGTGGTATCTACTAAGCGATTCGACAAAGACAGCGTAAGCCCCGTTTTAGAAAATGTATGTGTTTCTTCGGTATGCGATGTGGTATAGCCATTACGGATTGTCACACCAGAACCTTGGAGCTGTATATCCCCTTTAGATGTTACATCACTAGCCTCTACTTGTGCCGTCCCTGTAGCACCTAATGCGACAGAACCAAAGCGACTACCAATCACACTGCCTTTAGCTACACTGCTCTTAGCATCATAAGTATCTGTTTGTTTTTGTGTACCAATGGTAATGCTAAGCCCACCATTACCAAAGATACCAGATTTACGTACTTCCTCACGATGGGTAGCTGTAGATTCTTCCTGTGCTGATGTAATGGTCAAATTGCCCTCACTCTTAACCGTGACATCTGTATCACCTACTACATGACTAGCTCGGACTTCTACGTCCTGCTTACCCTCTACCTTAACAGTACCACTGGAAATCGTAGAACCTACTACCGTATCTGTACGTTTATGGTCATAAGTATCCCTTGTAGTAGATGACAAGAACCCTCTATCTTTTTCATGGATTTCAGATACTGTTTCATGGCGCTCAGTACCATGTGCAATAGATACTCGACGTGCTTGTACATCTACAAGACCCGTTTTACTATGTATAGTGCTTGCTTTCATGGATACATTGTTATCCATACGCACCTTAACACCGGTATCACCTTCAATGGTAGCTCCTAGATTCTGTTCTTCTATAACCATCTTACGGTTGAAATAGTCACTACCTCTGGATCCCACAGCGACATCTGACAAAGTTCTATCTGTTACATTCATAAGGGTTAGAGAGTTACCTCTAAGGTCCACAGTGTGTCCCATCATACGGGAGCCTTGTAATGTGATCTGTCCCCCTTGCACTTGTACAGTATGACCTTGTACGTTACTTCTTAGGTACTTAGTGGACTCTAAGGTCACTCCACTACCTATATGGCGATTTTGTAAGGCAAGAGCAGAGACTTGTATATCTTTCCCTGCTAGACTCACCGTACTACCACCCTGTATAGTAGCGCCTACAGAGCGTATAGTATCCCCTTGGATATGGATACCGCCGTCACTAGTGATACTAGCATTTCCATGCGTTGTATCTTGTTGATGTCCCGATAAACTGTTAGTTGTTACTTGTATTTCGTTACGGATCTCCTTTCCTTCTATGTGAACACCATCTTTACCATGTATACGACCCGACGTATTTTCTAACATATCCGTGCGTATAGAAACTAAGTTGCCATTCATAGACCCACTGAGGTTTCGGACATGATTTCCTGTAATAGACAGAGAGCCTTTTGCTTGTATACTACCCGTATTATCTACTTTTTCGCTTGTTACATGGACCTCTTTGCCTAAGACGATACTACCATCTTTGCGCAAATCTCCTGGTTGTAACGTGCTGTTAGATATCCCTGCAAACAAGGACGGATCATGGGCTGTATACTTAGTAAGGCTATGACCACCTTGACGGAGTTCTTCTTTCGCTATTTCTTGGTCTTCATATCCATTGCGTAATCGATTATACACTCGTTCTGGGTCTGCTTGTAATCTAGTGACCATATAATCACTAGATAAAAATTGCTTTTTATCTGTATATAAGGGATTTTCTTCTACTCTAGGTACCGCAAGTGGATGATTCGTTACATAGAGTTGTTTTGACGGCTCTAACACTGGTGCCACTAGTTTTGAAACATCTGTTGGTGCCACGGCGGTTTCAACCCGTTTATCTCGTATGGCATAGGCTGTTCCATCTGCCTCAAGGGTTGTGTTGGTAAATGTATTCGAGTGGATGCTCGTAGCTCCATGACTGCCTAACACGGCAATACGTTCACTAGATGGACTACTTTCAGCATCAAAAATCTCGTGATGTTCATAGGGAATATCTGTATGTCCATAGACCCATCTCCATCCCATGTTGATGCCGAGAAACCGTTTGGTCTTTTTATATTTCCAATAGTGTCTATCTCGACCTTCATCGTCATAATGAATCGTCCCTTGATATCCTGTGTTGGTAATGGAGTCTGCCGTAACTTGTAAGCCTTCCTTTGCCATAATCTGGCTATATGTATTTTGCACATCTTGCCCCGTAATGTGTATTGTGCCATCGCTCAGTATTCTAGATGTTGCCGTTTCCTCTTCTATGGTTCCTGTATGAGTAATTCTATGATATCGCCTATCTGCCTCATAATAGTTAGGCTGCTCTAGATGCGGTATTCCCTCGTACTTATCTTCTTCTGATATAGTCCATCCGGTCTTAAACACATCCTTATGGTTCCTCACAGTAGGGGCTGTGATAGTGAGATCCCCTTTGACAATGATGTCTGAGGACCTGTTTTCAAAGCCCTCTCTTCCTAGTACATAAGCATTGCCTTTTACATAGATATCTGAACCAAAATAAGACCCACTGGTATTGATGTTCCGAATGTGGCGACCTTGAACACGCAAATTACCTAGTGTATGCCATAATCCGTTAGTATTCGTCACATCTGCTTTCATATCTATCTCTGCATTCTTTTTTGCAAAGAGAATGCCTTTAGTATTGGCAAACGTATCTCCTTGTATCTGCAGGGTATCCTCTGCAATGATTGCCCCTGTATTTGTATTTTCTAAGGCCTTCACACCTAAGCGTATCGTACCATGGCTAACTACATGAGATGCATCATTTTGTAACGTATCTCCCGTGATATGCACACTATTACCAGCTTCTAACACAGAAGAATTGTTATTGCGAATATGATTCACTGAAATATGGACAGTCTGATTCGCCTTCATAATGCCCTTATCTTGTACAAGCTCATTTCCAATAAGTTGGAGAGTGTCTTTACTTTCTACAAAACCTGCATTGTGCATTGTTTTGGCAGATATATGCATAGTATGTGCCGCTATGTTCCCTGTATTCTCTAATGTATCTGTGTTAATACGAAGGTGATGGCCCCATAGTTCACTGCGACGGTTACGTATATGGTCGCTGATAAAAGTACTATCTATTTGCTCTCCACCATAGCCTTTGCCTACGATGTCTATGTAATCTTTCCCTTGCAGGGTCATGTGAGTTCCATTGATTATACCTAGTCCATTGACGGTCATACCATTCGGATTTACGATGACTACATCTGCTGGATTCCCTGCCACTTCTATATATCCCTTCAACGTAGATGGGTTCGTAGAGGTAACTTCATTGATGATTGTCTTAGCACCATTCCCGGCTAAGAACATGTTTTTATCAATGTAACCAGCTAACTGAGTTTTTGTATATTTCGTAGCATTATTGAGAATAAGACCTCGTTCTTTCACATTGAACTGTGTATATGCATTGTGAGAAACACCGTTTCCATCCACACCAGCAATGTGTAGGACATCCATTCCATTTCGCGTCGTATCTAGGATAGGTTGAAGATTCTTAGGACTATTCGTATCTACAACAATAGGTAACTCTTCTTGTGTATCCTCTACGACAACCTTGCTAGGTATGTGAGGAATAGGTTGTATACTTGGCGTATGTAAAGGATTCTCTAAGACTGGTTTTGAGGTATCTACAGGTATTTCAGGTTTTGGTGTTTCCGATTCTATATGCAGTTTATCTTTCGATACTACTTGTATATGATTTGGGTCTACTTCCACCTGTTTCCCACGTACAGTGATATCCCCAGACTGAGATCGTATACCTCCTTGATACATAATAGAGTCTGCTCCTCGGATCGTTATATTCTCTGCGCTGGAAATCACTCCCTGTCCACGAAGGTTGGTGACATTTGCCTCAATCTGTTTTCCTTGTAGATTCCCATCGTTGGTAAGAGTAGCACTTTGTATTTTAACTGTTTCATCACCCACAAGAGTGCCACGATTATGAAGGTCTTGGCTACGAATCTCTACTTCTTTGGCACTATGAATACTTGTAGGCTCTTGCTGTGAACCACCTTGTTCGATGGTGAGATTTCCCGCTGTATCAATATGTAGAGTACCCGCTATGGCATCCATGGAGCCACTGATATTCACACCTACTCCAGTTTCTGTACCGATTAAAGAAATGGTATTTCCATACATACCACCAAGAGCACCTACATCTAAGGCAACTCCTGTAGTTGTGCTTTCACCAGATTCCATAGCTGTTACAGTTCCATCTGTATAGTTCACTGTATTACGTCCTGTGACAGCACGAATCGCATCTTGTGCCACCACATCTGCATTGATACGTATAGTCCTTGCCAATAAATCTACCTTTGAAGTAGGGGGATATACATTAGATCCACTTTGTTCTGTAGGTGAATTGATGGCCCCTATGACATCAATATTTCCTTTCTCAATGGCAATATTTTCTAACCGACCATCTATCATGTGTGGAACGCCTGTGGTAAACGTAGCTTTTGGAGTATTGATAAAGTAAACGCCTTTGATGGAAATCCCGTTGGGATTGGCAATGATCACATCCGCAGGCTGTCCTGCTACTTCAAAAGCTCCTGCTAGCTGTGATGTAGAAGTCCCAACTACTTCATTGACAATAAGGTTGGCAGACTCTCGTAAATCGGGGTTGGCACTGATAGGTCCAATCTGAGTGCTAACCGTAGGTGTAGTAGCGTTATTAAAGATAGCCCCCGTATCTGTAGAAAAGGACTCATATCGATTATGGGAAACACCATGGATAGGACTTGCAATCTGTATAACTGGGACAGATTGACTATTGTCCACCATGACCTCTTGACTTACAATGCCCTGCGCCGCATAGGTCCCTAATTGCAAAGACAATGTAATCCATAACGTTAAGAGTTCTTTTCGTTCTTTTTTCATAGCAATACCTCTTTTACATAACGACCATATCCCAAAAACCTGATATATTCTATACTTTCATCATACCATATATAGGCAGCACAAAAAAAGACTAAGCTCGAAAGCCTAGTCTTTTTCATGTACTTGTTTATGCAGTTTATAGCAATGGTTTACGTACTACGTCGATGATGGATCCATCACGATATTCGATGATAGCTACTACATCTTTAGGGTCTTGGGATACCTCAATACCTTCTGGTTTACCAACCATGTCGTACGCCATTTGTTGTAACTCTTCGATTGTGTAAATTGGCAAGTTAGAATCTTTGAAACGTTCAATTAAATCTTGGCGATTTGGATTGATAGCGATACCACGTTCTGTTACCAATACATCGATACTTTCACCTGGAGTGATCACGGTTTCTACGCGTTCACGAATCATTGGCAATCGGCCACGAATCAATGGGCAAGTGATAACTGTTACTTTTGCTCCAGCTGCTGTATCGGAGTGACCGCCGGATGCACCCATCAAGATACCATTGGAGTCAGTCATACAGTTAACATTGAAATCTGTATCGATTTCTGTAGCGCCCAAGAATACTACGTCTAAGTAGTTTGTCATGCAGTCTGTTGTAGGATCTGCATACATGGATGCGCTCATTTCGATATGATTTGGATTATTGTCCAAGGATGCCGCTGCTGTTGTGTCAAATGTTTGTGTATCGTAAATCGCTTTGATATGACCTTTTTCAAGCATGCCTACTAGTACGCCTGTGGCACCGCCAACGCCGAATCCACCAACAACACCTTTTTTCTCTAATTTTTCACCGATGAATTTAGCTACTGCTAATGGAGCTCCGCCAGCGCCCAATTGGAAGGAGAAACCTTCTTGGATAATGCCCGCTTGATCAAGAAATTCTGCTGCCATTTCAGCAATTTTGATTTGTACAGGGTTTTTCGTAATCCCTACCGCACCAGATGCGATACCTTCTGGGTCACCGATAGCTTCTACTTCTACGATGTAATCTACATCTGTTTGAGGGATGGAGATTGGGTATACATTGTCGATTAAGTTATCTGTTAACAATACAGTTTGATCTGCATAGTGAGAGTCAACCATAGCATAACCCAAGGCACCACAAGCAGATTTGCCTTTACGGCCTGTGGCATTACCACGACGGTCACAAGCAGGTACACCCATGAAAGCCACATCAATATGAGCTTCCCCAGTACAAACGGCACGAGCACGTCCACCATGGGAACGAATCACTACTGGACGTTTTAATACGCCTGGGTTCAAGCTTAAGAATTTGCCCAACGCATCACGAAGGCCAGATGTTTCGATCGCTGTTACTGTACCATCTTTAATCATATCGATTAAGAACTCATGACAAGGTGCTAAGGAAGAGTTAAGGATTGTAATATCTTTGATTCCTTTGGCTTGTACACGGTCCATTACAAGTTTCATTACATAGTCACCATTACGTAAGTGATGGTGGAAGGAAATGGACATACCATCTTTTAAGCCTACTTTTTCGATAACTTCATCGATAGAGCCTACTAATTTATCTTCCCCTGGAGTGTGAAGTTTCACTGGTTTACCTGCACGAACTGCAGTGTCTGTCATTGCAAATTGTCCTTCATAGAGACGACGACCTTGAAGGCATTCTAATTCCATAGGAATGTCACGACCAATTTTATTTAACATCGATTTCTGCTCCTTCCTCAAGTTCTACTTTGATACCTGCTGCACGGGCTTTATCTACCACGCGTTGTGCACGTACTACGATAGGACCGTCGATCATTTTACCATCTACAGCGATAACGCCTTTATTGTTGCGAACTGCTTCTGCATAAGAGTTCAATACTTTTACAGAATGAGCAATTTCTTTTTCATCTGGCGTGAACACTTCATGGATAATTTTGATTTGGCTTGGGTGAATGCAAGATTTTCCGTCATAACCTAAGGCTTTGATAAATTCCACTTCTTCACGGAAACCTTGTGGGTCTTTCACATCGGAGAATACAGTGTCAAGCACACGGATACCTGCTTCACGTGCTGCATGAAGGATGGTTTGACGAGCAAATAACAATTCATGAGCTGGTTTATGTTTACCTGTACGAAGGTCTGCACGGTAGTCTTCTGCACCTAATGCAATGGCTACTACACGAGGTCCTTTTGCGATGTCACGTACATTGTATAGACCTTTTACAGATTCGATAGCTACGATAATGTTGATGGTACCTTCTTCCCAACCGTTTGCTTTTTCTACTTCTTCGATTTTTTTAGCAACGATTTCTACTTCAGATACATCTTCAGTTTTTGGAAGACGGATCAAGTCAGGTTTTGCCGGTACGATCACATCAAGGTCGGCATAACCATATGGAGTTTGTGTAGGGTGGTTGATACGAACCACGGTTTCACCTTTGAATTTCAAAGTTTTCAAAGCTTCTGCTGTCAATAGACGAGCTGTATCTTTTTCCGTCACAGCTACGGAGTCTTCAATGTCAAACATGATGGAGTCTGCACCGTGGATATCAGCACTGTTGATCATTTTAGGTGTGTTACCAGGTACGAACATCATGGAACGAGATAAACGTTTTTTTGCTAATTCAGTTAATTGGCTCATTATGCTTCGCTCCCTCTTTCTAATGCACCCAATACACGGGCTTTAATCGTATAATCCCAAGCTGCTTTGTCGATAGCTGTTACTTTCACGCCATCGAACCCTGCTTCTTTTACAGTGGCTTCGATGAAAGCACGAATATGCTTACCGTAGGCACGCTCAACTTTTGATTTCAATTCTACTTCGATACCAGATGCAATTGGTTCTACTGTCACCATCACATCATTTTTTTCATCAAAGCCAGCCATAGCTGCTTTCACTAGTTGTTTCATAGTCAATCCTTTCTCTCATAGGGAATATGTATGAAAAGTCAGAGACCAGCGATATAGAACCACTGGATTCTGACTTCATTAACCAAAGATACTGTCTATCTACCTGATAGAGCTGGGCTTATTAGATTAAGCCTACGATGGACCACCAAATTGGACCAAACCCAAGTGTTACCACTAGACCGATGACTGCAACCACAGCACCTGTTACCCACCATTGGCGAACTTCATTGTACCCTTCACCGAAGATGATTGGGCCAGGGCCACCACCGAAGTGAGTAACTGCACCACCAAAGGCATTTGTCATGAAGATCACAAGACCTAATGTCCAAGGGTCAATACCTGCTACTTTACCTACTGTAAAGAATACTGGCACCATCGCTGCAATGTAGGCACTGCCGGATGCGAATAAGTAACGAACCGCTACGGACAATACAGCGATCACAACAAGAGCCAACATTTCATGATGTCCAAAGTTCATTTGTGCTTCTAACACTTTTGCTAACCAGATAAAGAAATCTGCTTTTGTTAAGGCACCAGATAAGCCAAGGATACCGCCGAACCAGATCAATGTATTCCAGCCACCTTTGTTTTGAAGAGCGTCTTCCCATTTGATGGCGCCGAACATATAGCAAGATACCATCGCTACTAATGCTACTGCTGTCGCATCTAATTTGAATTTAATACCTACCATTGCTAGGATAGATGGCAATGCCCAACCAAGCAAGGATAAGAAGAAGATAGCAATTAATACTTTTTCACCTGTAGATACAGGACCTAATTCTGCCAAACCTTCACGAGCAATTTTCTTATTGTCGATTTCTTTCAATTCAGGTTTGTTTAACATATAGGATACGAATGGAGTGATTAATAACAAGAGTAAACCAGGTACGAATAAAGCGACTGCCCAAGTTACCCAGTCAATGGAAAGACCTAGGATTTTTTTGAAATAATCCGCTGCCAATGCATTAGGTGCCATGGCTGTTAAGAATAAAAGGGATGTTACTTTTGTTACCATGTATGTATTAGTCATTAAATAACGACCTACTTTGTTCGCTGTTTCACCAGGTTCAGACCCCAAGGATTTCGCTACGGAGTTCATGATTGGGAATACGATACCACCACAACGAGCTGTGTTAGATGGTGTAGCTGGGGAAATGATTCCGTCCAATAAAGCCGTTACATAACCAAGACGAAGTGTAGTGTGACCGAAGGCATCGATCATATGGTATGCGATACGACGACCCAAACCTGTTTTTACGAAAGCTACAGAGATGGAGAATGCCGCGAAGATCAACCACGTTGTGGTGGATGCATAACCGGACAAAACTTCTTTTGGATTATTTAAGAATAATGCAGATGCACCAATGGCAGATAATACTGCTACTGGAGCTGGGAATGGTTTTAATACCAATCCTACGATAGCGGCTAAATAAAAGCCAAATAATTTCCAAGCGCCGTCAGCTAAGCCTTCTGGAGCTGGAGTGAACCAGATTACCAATGGGATAGCCCACGTAATCAAGGCATTAATGATTTTTTTGTTCATCTTGTGTCTCCTTACTACATAAGATATAAAAAACATTGCCTATATCGATTGCACTCTTACTTTCTATAAACGTGAAACTGAATATATAAACAAAATAATATATAAGGGCGGTTCACCACTTACTAGAATACTAGAACGTGCAAATATCTAGGTCTTTCTACGCTCCCATTATATCCAATCGTTTCAGAAGGTAAAAATAAAAATCCTTTATATGGTTTATAAAAAATTTATTTTCTGCAAAAAACATGAAAGCATGCATTTTAGTAATGCATGCTAAACTTCATTGTTATGCTATTTTTCTCTTATTCCTACTAAATTATTCCTATTTTCATGATAGATATGCGTCATGATTGCTACTTTCATATACATTAACAGTCCGTTAATAATATTCTATACCAATCAAATTTAATCCTTAGTAGAAACTACGCAGTATACCCTGGTAATGTCACGATAGGGTGATTTTCGTAATAGTCTGTTACATATTCAATAAATGTTTTCACGGCGATCAATTTTGTGCTCACTTCATCATGGAACAAATAGGTGGACCGCACCAAAGGTTGACCATTTTTCATGCACAACGGTTCCACATAGATGCCGTGTTCCCGACAACTACCCAGCCCCAAGTATGGCAAAATAGCCCAACCCAGTCCTTCCCGTACAAAGTGACGACAGGTCACCATGGAGTCCAGTTCCATGGCCGGTCTCACATCGCCTACACTATGTTCCTTCTTCCAATTTTCCACCACCGTCGCAATGGATCCATCGGTGCGATAGTTAATCATGGGAATATCTCGTAGTTCCTCATACTCTACAGGATGTTTGTACACAAGACAATAGGGCTCATCAAATAGACAAATTCCATTCGGCACATGATTGTACTCTCCACGGGCGAAGGCTAGCATCACTTCCCCAGAATTAAACATTTTATTCACATGGGAACTATAACCTGTCTTCACTTCAATACGAATCTTAGGATATTGCTTCGTAAAATTATTGAGCAAGTGGGGCAATTCATAATCTGCAAAATTGATGGACGCTGCAATTTTCAAGGTGCCCTGAATCTTGCCAGTCACTTTGCCAATGTTTTGTCGCAGTTCTTCTCTAGATCGAATCATACGGCGACAATAGTCATAATATAATTCCCCTTCTGCCGTCAAAGCTATGCCATCGTTGGTGCGGATGAGCAGTGGTCGCCCTAGGATATCCTCCACTTGTTTTAACCGATAGCTCAGCGCCGGCTGTGAAAGAAACAGTTTTTCTGCTGCTTTCGTTATATTTCCTTCTTCTACCACAGTGACAAAGGTTTCCCATTCTTTGGCTTCCATAGTATCCCTCCTTACGTTCTATTTTCTGTTACACGGTGTATACTTTCACATAGTAAAAGGGGAGCCTCATTGCTCCCCCTACACTAGTAGTATATCATAATTTAGCGGCGGCTGAAAATACGAAGTAAGTTGATGAAAATATTGATGAAGTCTAGGTATAATCCTAAGGCCCCAATCAACTCAACCCGTTCTAGGACGCTTTCATCTTCGTAAGCCACTTCCATAATCGTCCGTTTAATGCGATATACATCATACATTGTGAATAAGGAAAAAATTCCTACGGAAATATAGCTGTATACCAATAGACTGAAATCACTAGCCCCAAAGAACATCATCACTAAGCTAGCAATCACCAAAGCAATCACGGCTCCCATGAGGAATGTACCGAGACCAGACAAATCTTTTTTCACCACTACCCCCAAGAAGGCAAAGCTACCGAACACTGCCACAGCCCCCGTTAAGGCATACACAACGACCTCAAAGGAATAATGTAAGGCGATAGCCGTCAAGGTCAATCCATTCATGATGGAGTAGAGGAAAAACATAGCTTTCAAAAATGTGTTTGACGCCGTGTATTGACGGAAGGAAAATAAAAATACCACCGCCACTTCGGCTAATAAAATGATATTAAAGTTAGAATGGGCAAAGCGCAACCAACTTGAGTTCGTCAACGCTAAAAATCCGATGATGGCTGTGGTCAATAAGCCCCATACCATCCAAAGCATAGAGTTGCGCAGTTTGCGGCTCACAATTTCTTCTACCACCACTGCATCTGCTTGTGTAGGAACACGATATTCCATAAGTACCTCCTATCTTGCGTTTGCAATACCTTCATATACATTACCACGAATACCATCCACGGTTACCACTTGACCATTCGTTAATTTCGATTGATCATGAGCCTCCAAGATGACAGGAATGCCAAATTGGATACCGGCGATGGCCGCCGTAGATGTATATCCTTCTTCCGCCGTCACTATAGCGCCTGCTCGTTTGGCTAATTCCATATATTCTGGCTCTAAATCACGAACCACCAAGATGCTACCATCTGCCATTGATTCTGTTGAATCCCCGTGATGAATTGGTCCTGTGACGGATAATTTACCTACCCCACGACCTTTAATCAATACATTGCCTGTTACGTGGACACGAATCATATTCGTTGTTCCCGATAAACCAGATGGCACACCAGCGGTCACAACCACTAGATCGCCAGATTGAATCAATCCTTCTCCCAAGGCAGCACTCATGGCACAATGTACCATTTCATCCGAGTTGGAGTGGGATGGTCCTTGGATCGCTGTTACACCCCAATACAACTGCATACGGCGCAAGGCCCGTTCATGAGGTGTGACGGCAATAATAGGGCAGTTCGGACGATGGCGAGAAATGCTCATCGCTGTAATGCCCGACTCCGTGCAAGTAATGATAGCACCTGCCGCTAAGGAGCGACCTACCTCTACCGTAGCGGAGCAGATGGCGTCTGTTGTTTTTGCCTCTTCCAATGGCACCGTATGGTTGCTATTCACATAGAGGTCAGATGTTTCTGTCACCTTCGCAATGCGTGCCATGGTACTCACCGCTTCTAGTGGATAGTCACCGCCCGCTGTTTCTCCGGACAACATAACTGCATCGGTGCCGTCTAAAATGGCATTCGCTACGTCACTAGCTTCCGCCCGTGTTGGTCTTGGGTTAGATACCATGGACTCTAGCATTTGTGTGGCTGTAATAACTGGCTTGGATGCAGCATTACATTTTTGAATCATCATTTTTTGTAGCACTGGCACTTCTTCTGCTGGGATTTCAACGCCCAAGTCACCACGAGCTACCATCAATCCATCGGAGACTTCTAAAATCTCATCTAGATTTTTGAGACCTTCTTCATTTTCAATTTTGGAAATGATGCGAATATCTGCACCTTTGGATTCTAGAATGCGGCGAATGGCCACTACATCGCTAGCGCGCTGCATGAAAGATGCCGCCACATAGTCCACACCCATTTCACAACCGAAGAGTAAATCCTTTTCATCTTGTTCTGACACTGGTGGCAAGGATAAGGATACACCTGGTACAGCGACCCGTTTGCGGTTACTCATCATCCCTGTGTTCATTACTGTCGTATGAATCTCAGTACCTTCAATGGAATCGATGCGCAATGTCACGAGACCATCAGATAACAAGATTTGTTTCGCCTCTTTCACATCTTCTGGCAAACCTGCATGATTCACAGAACAAATCTCTTTCGTTCCTTCCACATCTCTCGTAGTCAATGTGAAAGCTTGTCCTTCTTCTAAACATACTTTACCGTCTTTGAATAAGCCAAGGCGAATTTCTGGGCCCTTTGTATCTAGCATCAACGCTACTGGAATGCCTGTTCTATCTGAGGCTAATCGCACTAATTCCATGCGCTTTGCCTGTTCCTCATGGGTGCCATGGGAGAAATTAAATCGTGCTACATTCATACCTGCGCGCAACAAGGACTCTACCATCTCTAAGGTATCTGTACTTGGCCCCATGGTACAAACAATCTTTGTTTTCTTGTCCATTTCTATCTCCTTATAGTAACTCTACTGCATTCGCACCCAATAAGGCTTGAATACGCCCAATCGACTCTTTCGAAGGGGTAAAATAAAAACTTGGATTCACCGTTAAGGTCCGTTTCTGTTTTTCTAACAATAACACCACCGGTGTCTGTCCTGGTAATTCTTTCAATAGGGTTTGCAACTGTTGACTTGCCTCAGGCGTATCATAACGAGGGGCAATGCGAATCCGAATTTGTCGCACCTGATCGTAATCCACTTTCAGCGGTTTCACACTACTCGCTATGAGCTGTACACCCTTTTCATCCGCATCAATACGCCCGTCGATGGCTACCACCCCATCTCGTTGCAACAGCATATGCGCCATCTGATAGGTCTGCGGAAATACCACAACATTGACAGTACCCGTGAAATCTTCCAATGTTAAAGTACACATTTTTTCTTGGCGAGCCTTTGTAATTCTGTCCACCTTGTCAACGATCAATCCGCCCACGGTCACCGCTTTACCGTCAAAGGATTCAGGATTTTCGCTAAGTCGTCCTAAGGCAAAGGCATCTTGTAATTCTTCCCGATACGCATCGAGAGGATGCCCAGTGATGTAAAAGCCAGTGTATTCCTTTTCATCTTTCAGTTTTAATTCTTTCGGCAAATCCGGCAGGTCCGGCACATGGATGGTCTCCATCTCTTCCACATCTGCAAACAAGCTCACCGCCCCTAGGGCACTACTTTTTTGTTCTTTCGCCCCAATACCTTGGGCTTGTTCATAAACCTGCAACAATTGGTTGCGATTTTCTTTGAAAGAATCCATCGCCCCACAGCGAATTAAACTTTCTAATAATCGTTTGTTCACCACGCGATAAGAAATGCGTTCACAAAAATCGACAATGGATGCAAATTGTCCATTTCGTCTTCGCTCTGCCAACAATTCCTCGATGGCATTATCACCTACATGCTTGATACCGCCCAATCCAAAGCGAATCTGTCCATCTTGTACGGTAAACATGCGCTCCGAATGGTTGATATCTGGACCCAACACATCGACCTGTTTTGCCTTGCAGACGTTGATATAGTTCGTCATCTTATCCATATTGCCCATAAAGCTGGTCATTGTGGCCGCCATAAACTCTGGGAAATAATGAGCTTTCAAATACGCCGTTTGGTACGCAATATACGCATAGGCAGCGGAGTGAGATTTATTGAATCCATAGCCTGCGAAATATAGCAAGAGGTCGAAGACTTCATTGGCCAATGTTTCATCAATGCCATTATTCACAGAACCCGATACGAAGGAATCTCGCTGTGCTTTCAGCACGGATTCTTTTTTCTTACCCATGGCACGGCGCATCAAATCCGCTTGCCCCAAGGAGAACCCGCCCATAGCGGAGGCAATCTGCATAACTTGTTCTTGGTACAAGATAACTCCAAATGTGTCCTCTAGAATAGGCTCTAAGATAGGATGTAAGTAGGTCACTTCTTTTTCTTTGTGACGGCGCTTGATAAAATCTTCTACCATGCCCGACCCCAAAGGTCCCGGACGATAGAGGGCCACTAACGGGATTAAGTCTTCAAAATGTTCTGGCTTTAAATCCATCACAAGTTTTGTAATCCCTTCCGACTCTAACTGGAAGACCCCTGCCGTTTCGCCACGGCATAGGAGTTCGCAAGAGGCCTGATCATCTAGTGGGATAGCATCTAAATCGAGTTCGATTCCATGATTATCTTTAATTAGCCGTAGAGCCTCGCCCATCACTGTTAAGGTGCGAAGTCCTAAAAAGTCCATCTTTAATAGGCCTAGTTCTTCGATATTATCTTTGTCATATTGGGTGACAAATCCATCTTCATTGGAGTTCTGCACCGGTACATATTCATCTAGAGGAGCCGCTGAAATTACAACCCCTGCCGCATGAGTAGAGGAGTTTCGGGCAATGCCTTCTAGGCGCAAACAAAGGTCGAAGAGTTCTTTTACCTCTTCATCCGTATCGTACAAATCTTTAAGTTCTTTTACCTCTAATGCCTTTTTCAAAGTGATGCCCAATTCGTTGGGAATCATCTTAGCCAAGCGATTCACATCAGGTAACGGCATATCTAGCACTCGGCCTACGTCACGAATAACGGCACGAGCCGCTTCTGTACCGAAGGTAATGATCTGTGCCACTCGCTCTTGTCCATATTTTTCCGTCACATAGTCGATGACCTTATTGCGTGTTTCATAGCAAAAATCGATATCGATATCGGGCATGCTCACCCGTTCTGGGTTCAAGAACCGTTCAAAGAGCAAATCGTACTTGATAGGATCCAGGCCTGTAATCCCTAGCAAATAGGCTACTACAGAACCTGCCGCACTACCACGACCTGGTCCCACTAATACGCCATGTTCACGGGCATATTTAACATAGTCCCACACGATAAGGAAGTAATCTTCAAAGCCCATACGACTGATAACGCCTAGTTCATAATCCAATCGTTCTTGTAACACCGGTGTTACTTCTGGATAAAATTGAGGAATATAGGACTCGCAGACTTTGCGCAAATAGGTATGTGCCGTTTCTCCTTCTGGAACATCAAACTTCGGCAAATGGTGAGCATCAAAATTGAACTCCACATGGCAGCGCTCCGCAATTTTCAAAGTATTATCCAAGGACTCTGGAATGTGCCCGAAGAGCATTTCCATTTCATCGCCACTTTTCATGTAAAATTCATTGCTGAAAAACTTCATACGGTCCAAATCGCTTCGCTTAGCGCCGGTGGCAATGCACACCTTAATATCATGAGCCTCTGCATCCTCTGCATAGACATAGTGAAAGTCATTAGAGCAGACAAGACCTACTCCATATTGTTCTGCCATTTCCACTAGCACATCTTGGACGTGCAATTCCTTTGGGTCTCCATGATTCTGAATTTCTAAGAAAAAGTTATCCTTTCCATAGGTCTCCAAATACCATTCCAAGGCACGATGAGCGCCCTCAATGTTATCCTGCAAAATGAGTTGCGGAATTTCTCCAGCAATACAAGCGCTGAGAGCAATGATGCCTTTGTTATAGGTAGACAATAACTCTCGATCCGCACGAGGTTTGCGGTAGAATCCTTCTGTAGAAGACTTGGATACGATTTTGACAATGTTCTCGTACCCTTCCATGGTCTCCGCCAAGAGAATCAAATGCTTTAATCGTTCGTAGGCCTTACCTTCAGGGCGGTCGAAACGACTGCCTTCGGTCACATACACTTCGCATCCCAAAATAGGTTTGATCCCTTGCGCTATGGCTTCTTTATAAAAATAAATAGCCCCGTACATATTCCCATGGTCCGTTAAGGCCAGCGCAGGCATGTTGAGTTCCTTCGCTCGACTCACCATTTGTGGCAATCGACTAATGCCATCAATGAGGCTATATTCACTATGACTATGCAGATGTACAAATGGTCTCATGGGCCCTCCTTACTAACGTAACACGGTATACTTTCATTCTCTTTATTATATCATACATTGCATATTTCAGTGTACCGTGAAAGCATTTGTCACCTATCAATCCATGAATGCTTACAAAATAAAAATGCCTATGCAATATGCTTAACAAACTACATAGGCTTTGTATTATTTAATAAACTTTACTTCTTGGTAAATAGATTCTAATACTTCTTCTTTTTTAGCATTATACTCTACTTTTTTCTGTTCAAACCAGTTATTACCTTCCGTATCTATAGATACAATTAAAGGCCCAAACTCTTTCACACGACATGTCCAAAGTGTTTCTGGCATACCTAGCTCTCGCCAGTTAGCACTTTCAATTTCTTCCACTTCTGTAGCTGCTAGTACAGCATTGCCCGCAGGGAATACTAAGTGCAAAGCTCCAAACTCTTTACAAGCACGTTCCGTATTCGGTCCCATACCACCTTTACCAACAATAAGGCGTACACCGGTCTCTTTCACAAAATCGTGCTCAAACTTTTCCATACGCATACTTGTAGTAGGTCCTACAGATACCATTTCAAATGTGTCATCTCCCAGATCTCGGACGATAGGACCCGCGTGCAAGATGGCGCCATCCCGTACATCCACAGGCAATTCACGGCCTAATTCAATCAACCGACGATGCGCTACATCACGACAAGTTGTAATATGACCTGTTAAATAAATGATGTCCCCTGCTTTAATACCTTCTAAATCTTTCCGCTGAATCGGCGTTGTTAATACTTTCTTTTCCATTAATATGTCACCCCACTATGCGATAGAATTGTACATTGTCCATCTTTATCAAATACCATATGGCCTCTGCGGTGATTCCAACATCCCACATTAACTGCTACAGAAATAACCGATGGATGACGAGCCCCATGCTCAATATTGACGCCTAGCAAGCACTTATCTCCACCCATACCTTGTGGACCAATATGCAAAGAGTTAATCCCATCTTCTAGCAGTTGTTCCATCTTTGCCGCTCGTTCATTAGGTGCTACGGAGCTTACTGGTCTCATTAACGCTTTTTTTGAAAGTAAGGCCGCTGTATCAATCGACGTAGCCACACCAACACCAATTAACAATGGTGGGCACGCATTTAATCCGTAGGATGTCATCAAATCTAAGACAAATTTTGCTACTCCTTCATAGCCTTCTCCAGGCATCAATGTCTTACCGCTACCTGGCAAGGAACACCCACCACCTGCCATGTAAGGGAAAATTTCAACATCATCTCGATCTGGCACAATATCCCATAAAATATAAGGTGCTAAAGTACCAATGTTTTTTCCAGTATTGTATTCATCAAATGTTTCTACACAATTATGTCGAAGCGGAGTTTCCTGTGTTGCTTGATACGTTGCATTTCTCAAGATACTTTCCAATTCACCAAGCAATGGATAATTAGCACCTACTTTCACCCAATATTGCAATACTCCTGTATCTTGGCAGGATGGGCGACTTAACTCTTTTGCTAACTTCATATTTTCTTTCATAGTTGCATAAATTGTTTTCGCTAACGGATTTCGTTCATCATTCGCTAATTCTGTAATTTTTTCTTGCACATCGTCAGGTAATACTTTAGCAACATGGCCTACAAAATCACTAACGATCTTTGTCATTCGTAACACTTGTTCTTCTTTATTCATAGAAACCTCCTAAATTATGGGTAAAAGGGAAAGAATATTGGCAAAATAATTAATGACACGATTGTCACTATCACAATAAGAGGAACCCCTACTTTCACATAGTCCATAAAACTATATCCTCCAATATTGTACACCATGGTATTGGCAGGCATACCAATTGGTGTTGCATATGCACAAGATGCACCGATAACAGTAGCCATCAACACCGCTTTGGGATCTGCTCCCATAGACTGTGCTAATTGCAAACCGATAGGCACCAACAGTGCTGTGGCTGCCGTATTAGACATAAAGTTTGTTAATACAGCGGATAAGATAAAAATCACTGCCATCACAATATATGGACTTGGATTGCTACCTAATAACCCCATAATTGTATTTGCTACTACAGAACCTGCACCTGTTTTCACAAGAGCTGTAGCAATAGATAAGGAACCAACGAACAAAAATATTGTTTTCATATCAATGGATTTTACCGCCTCTGTTTCAGTCACCACATTCGTAGCCACTAAAATAAGTGCCCCAATCCATGCAGATACATACAGTTTAACACCAATTTGAGATTCAAAAATCATAGCTAAGATCGTACCTACCAAGACCAATGTCGCCATCCATTGTTTCCATTTTGGTACATGGCTATAATCTTCCACTGTATCATAGGTAGAGTCTACAGCACGACTTGGTGTGTCTGGCAATAATTTATATCCCAATAACAAGAAATAAATAATACCTACCAACAAAATTGGTCCACCAATTAAAGCATAATCAAAGAATCCAAATGATAAGCCAATTTTTTCTAATCCTGCTTGTGCAATCATATTTCCTGGCGCCCCAATTAAACTAAGATTGCCGCCCATAGCCGATGCCAATACTAAGGGGATTAAAAATTTTGATTGGTTAAATCCTGATTTTTGTGCAATTCCAATTGCAACAGGAATCAATACCGCTGCAGTTCCCGTATTAGACAGGAAGCCAGATAATAATCCTGTAATTAGCATGACTGCGACAATGAGCATTTTTTCTGTGTTGGCCATTTTTGTAACTACACTACCTACCACTTGTGCTACACCAGTTTCAAAGAATGCTGCACCTACGATAAACATAGCCATAAATAAAAGAACATTACCATCCACAAAGCCTGCAAAGGCCTCTTTAGGAGATAACACTCCAGATAAGACTAGACCAACTGATACTAACATCGCCGTAATCGATAAAGGTATCTTCTCCCACACAAACATGACTATGGCAAACACTAAATAACATAACGTAATACTAACTGCATCCATTCCATTCCTCCTGAATCTCTAGTACCGTATTAATATATGCCCTCATTATAGCTATTCATACAGCCCCCTTTCTATCCAATATTCATCATGATACTTTTCTATAAAATAGGTATATTTATCTATATTTTTGCAATTTCAAGTCCAATATATATAAAAAAATGCCATGTTATTACATGTAATAACATAGCATTTACCAGTATTAATTAAATTTAGCCTTATTTTATTGTATAAAAATATATCTATATACTTAATATTGTATATATGCAAGCAAAGCATACCTAGCTTATTCTAGTGTCTGCAATAGTTGCTGTAATTCTTCTTTAACCCGCTGAACCTTACTAACAAGCCTTTGTTTCATATATTCGTTTTCCTCATACTCCACTTTTTCCTCAGTCAGGTAACTTCCATACATTGTTAATATCTCCTTAATTTCTGTATCATCAGAGCTAATATATTCTTTCCAGTCTTCTAACACTGTATGACGCTCAATTCTCTTTGCCCGTTCACGATAAGCAGAAGGAGTTATTTTAAAATGCTTTTTAAACGCACTATTAAAAGCTTTTACGTCAGGGAACCCACAATAACTTGCAATACGAATAACCATATCATCCGTATTTACTAATCGTATCGCTGCCTCACGCAATCGCATACGTGACACATATTCTAAAAAAGTAATCCCCAGCTGCCGCTTAAATAGTTGAGAGGTGTAGCTTTCAGTATATCCGCCTACATCAGCAATCGTTGCTAACTCAAGACGGTCGCGAAAATGTTCATCAATAAAAAGGACCATCCGTTCGAAATTTTCTTCTTGATGCAATATCTTAGTGGATAATTGATTCTCATATCGACTAGCCAGTACAATTTCATACACATTTGACAACACTGTATATATAATACCATCTACCTTCATGGTTTCTAGCGCACTAGTCGCAATTTCTGCAGTATGATGATTCATAATATACGCTAACGATTGACGAAGCTCTTTATACCTTTCAGCAATGTTTACATCTTGTGGGGAGACTGACACAAATCGATACTTCATAAAATCCTGATCATATTGCAAAAACCATTGTGGTTCCACATGAAAGACGAGAGCAATCGTATCCTCTTCTAGTGCCAATGTAGCGTGCCCACATTGTGATGAATACAAAACCATGTCATCTCGTTGTAATGTATAGGTCTGCCCCTCTACACATACTTCTAAAGCCCCCTTTAATACCCATAATAACTCAATGTGATTATGCCAATTATAATGATAGGTGGAAATACGATATATGTGACTTTTAACTTGCAATAACCCTCTATCAATAGAATATCTAAAATATTTCATAGGAACCTCTTAATCTCTATAATTGTACATTACCTAACCCTGCTTATGTATAATATGCACGCATCTTTACTTTCACTTGTTGCCAGTTTGGCAACACATCACTCATGACCTTGTAAAAGCGTGACGAATGGTTCGCCTCGATAAAGTGCGCAAATTCATGGACCATCACATAATGCGCAAACTCTGTGGGACCTAGGAGCAATCGAGTATTCATAGTAATCGTTTCTTTGAAAGGCATACAAGATCCCCAACGGCTCGTCATATACCGCAAGCGCACAGTCGGAGTCGGAACCGTATACCCCGCTTGTCGAAATTCCCTATGCACTTGTTGTGCTAGTTTTTCCATAAAGTCCTGACCTAGGGTTTTCCAAAAATTAAGCCATGTCCGTTCTACTTTACTAGCATCCAGAGTCTCGTGGTCACTTAGATATCGTACGAGCAATGTATCATTTGCTACTGTGACTGCATAAGCCGATAATTTACCTCTAGAGGCATTGCGTGATACAAAATTGCCCTGTGATGCTTTACCTTGTGACAAATTGCCACATGCTAAACTATCCTGCGAAGATGTTTCCAAATAGGCAGATACGGTATGAGGCTTTTCTAGCACTACTCGGTACATCTGACCCATCACCATGATGTCTGTATCTAAGGCAGGTACCATAGGATGTCCGCCTCTATCCTTTCGGTTTTGTAGTGCCTTTTCTATGAAAGCTCGATGGCGACAGATAAACTCTTCAATCATTCCTAGGGGCACACGAGGAGAGGCAGACACTCGAACCACACCGCTGGCTGTGACACGAAGATTCATGTTCTTCACTCGTTTTCTATGCAGTTCATAAGTGATGCTGCCATCTGGCAGTGTACGAAGTTCTTTCATCCTGTCTCCTATATCATTAATACTATGTTAGTCATATACCTATTATAGGCTTTCACCACTATAAAATACAACAAAATATCAATGCATAACAAAAAGCACAGAATTTGCTCTCTGTGCTTTTTATATATTTTATGAAAAAATCTGCTATAATAAAACCGTTGCCTACCCCAATCTGCAACGGAAAGGGGGTGACTATATGGAATGCATTTACTCTTTTATTCTCTCTATTTTGGCAAGTGTAATAGCTTACTATATTTGCAAATGGTTAGATAGGGAATAATTAGGCAACTAACCTCACTCTAGCATTAGTGTAATAATGCAAGAACCCCCTAAGGTCTTGGACTCCTTAGGGGGTTTGCTTTTTTGACCATACAGAATATATCTGCATTTACTCTTTATCTAGCTACAGTATATCACAATTACCTTACAAACTCCAGCCTTGTTTCATTTTTCTTTTATCTGCTACATCTCAGATACATGGTCTTTATATTCATACTTATACTTTCTATGCTCAGTTTCTCTATTTTGAGAGATAGAAGGCAAGTCTTTCAGCGGAATTACTCCATATAGTATATGTAATTATTTACCAGCTTTTGCTGCTTTCGCACGAGCGGAACGATCTAAGATCGCTTTACGCATACGGATGTTTTCTGGTGTTACTTCTACCAATTCGTCATCATTGATCCACTCTAAGGCTTGTTCCAAGCTGAAGATACGTGGAGGTGTTAAACGAACTGCTTCATCAGAGGAGCTAGAACGCATGTTAGTAACATGTTTCTTTTTGTTAGGGTTTACGTCCATGTCGTTTTCACGAGCATTTTCGCCGATAACTTGTCCTGTGTATACTGGCACGTTTGCACCCAAGAATAAAGTACCACGGTCTTGTACAGAGTTCAAGCCATATGGTGTTGTTTCACCATCTTCGAAAGCTACCAAGGCACCGCGCGTACGGCCTGGAATATCCCCTTTGTATGGTGCATAGCCATGGAATACATGGTTCATGATACCATTACCTTTTGTAGCTGTTAAGAATTGCGCACGGAAACCAATCAAGCCACGAGCCGGCACTACGAATTCCATACGTAAGTAACCAGCTAATTCCACCATGTTGATTAACTCAGCTTTACGAACGCCTAAGTTTTCCATTACGGCACCCATAAATTCTTGTGGCACGTCGATAGTTAAATGCTCCAATGGTTCACATTTTTGACCATTAATATCTTTGAAAATTACGCGAGGCTTACCCACTTGTAATTCGTAACCTTCACGGCGCATTGTTTCAATCAATACCGCCAAATGCAATTCGCCACGGCCAGATACTTTGAAAGAGTCCGGAGAATCTGTTTCTTCTACACGCATGGATACGTTAGTTTCTACTTCTTTAAACAAACGGTCACGTAAATGACGACTTGTTACATAGTCCCCTTCACGGCCTGCGAATGGAGAGTTATTAACGGAAAACATCATGGACAATGTTGGCTCGTCGATAGAAATTGTTGGTAGTGCTTCTGGATTTTCTGCATCCGCTACTGTTTCACCAATGTTGATGTCATCGATACCCACGAAAGCAATGATATCACCCATACCCGCTTCATTAGTTTCTACACGGTTCAACCCATTGTATGTGTACACACGACCGATTTTACCTTTACGAGTGCTTTCACCATTCATCAACACCACTTGTTGATTGGTTTTCATGCGACCACGCACGATACGACCTACTGCGATTTTACCTACGAAATCATCATAGTCAAGTGTAGTTACCATGAACTGCAACGGACCATCGATATCGCCTTGTGGAGCTGGGATTTCTTTGATCAATACATCGAATAATGCCGTCATATCTGTGGAATCATCTTCCATGGATGCTTTCGCAATGCCATCACGAGCAGATGCGTATACCACTGGGAAGTCCAATTGATCGTCGTCTGCTTCGAGTTCCATGAACAATTCTAATACTTCGTCTTCAACTTCATGAACACGTTGGTCAGGACGGTCAATTTTGTTGATCACCACGATTGGCTTCAAACCTTGTTCCAAAGCTTTGCGCAAAACGTATTTCGTTTGTGGCATTGGACCTTCGAAAGAGTCAACCAATAACAATACGCCGTCAACCATGTTCAATACACGTTCTACTTCACCACCGAAATCAGCATGGCCCGGTGTGTCCACGATGTTGATTTTTACATCGTTATGCATAACCGCTGTGTTTTTGGAAAGGATCGTAATCCCTCTTTCACGCTCTAGGTCATTAGAGTCCATTACACGTTCAGCAACTTTTTCATTATCACGGAAAATATGACTTTGTTTAAGCAATGCATCTACCAATGTTGTTTTACCATGGTCAACGTGGGCGATAATCGCCACATTGCGAAGATTTTCACGAATCATTCTATACTCCTTTATCTACTTAAGTAGGATATTCCTAACATTTGTACAAATCGTACTACGACAGTCTATTATATACTTTATTTTGGGATTTTACAAGGAAATAGCCATACTTTCATAACAATATCTCTATAGTAGTCAAACATTTGTGACAATAGATTACTTCACAATATGGCATCCCCAGCCACTATATTCCCCGTCAAATTCTTCTGCTAGATCCATAAGATACCAGACAATTTCATCGATATTTTCAAAAGCAT
>CAUQLO010000026.1:0-24263 GCA_963518725.1 uncultured Veillonella sp.
TATTATTGACCTCTTCATGCGGCTTGCAATAGTTGGGCGTACCCAAACTATGACTCAATTATTATACATGACAAGCACCGTTTATGTCAATGAAAGAGCCCTAATTTTTTCTATCTACACCTGTGAAAGCCTAGTTTTCTGTATCTATAATATGCCCTAAAATTACCTATACACTACGTTCACCTAGACTTTCACTACTATAAAAGTATACCTATATACCAGGTCGAGCAAATCGATAATAACAGAGCAACGCTGTTAACGAGCAAACCACCATGGTAATCCCCATAGGAATCGCCGTATGAGATCCTCCAATCCCAACAATAGGGGATACAATACCGGCAGACATCATGGAGAAAAAGCCTAATAATGCAGATGCACTACCTGCTAAGTGCCCGTAATTGGCCATAGCCATAGAAAAGCTAGCCGCTCCGAATAGAGACACAGTGCCTACGGTAAAGAATAAAATGGTAGTGACCACTAGGAATGGCATATTCAGTGCTATGGAACCTAAAAACAAAATGGATCCTAGGAATAGCACACACAAGCTACCGTGCAACAATTGGTAATCCTTGATAACATTACTCATACGGGAACTAATCATACTATACAAAATGATGCCACAGCTGTTGATGCCAAATATATAACTAAATTGTTGTGCATCCAGCCCAAAGATATTTTGATACACAAAGGATGATCCACTAATGTAACAAAAGAAGGCTCCAAAAGCAAAGCATTGAATGCCACATTGTCCTAAAAAGGATTTGTCTTTCAGCAACGTCTTGTAATTTTTAATCGCCACTTGAACACCACCTGCTACGCGCTGTTCTGTTGGTAAGCTTTCACGGAATAGAACGGAACCTATCAATAATATTAGGGAAAATCCTGCTAACACAACGAAAATAAATCGCCATGTTTCGTAGATTAAAATTTGTCCACCCAATAATGGCGCAATGACAGGTGCTAATCCATTGACCATCATCAACGATGCCAACAGCTTAATCAAAGCCGGCCCCGATGCATAGTCCCGCGCGATAGCCTTAGAAATCACCACCCCAAAGGAGCCCGTCACACCTTGTAGAAAGCGCCCCAGCAAAAGCACTTCAATGTTCGGTGCAAAGGCACAAATAATGGTAGCTACTACGCAAAGTAGATTCCCCACAATGAGCGGTTTTTTGCGACCTAGCACATCGCTGATAGGACCTGCAAAGAGTTGTCCCACTGCAATACCGATGGTCATAATGCCGATGGTCATTTGGATATTCGATGCTGATGTATCCAGTTCTCCAGGCATAATCGGCAAGGCTGGCAAATACATATCCGTCGCCAATGGCGTTACCGCTGTGAGCAATCCTAAGAATATAATTAAAAATAATGAACCAGCCTTACTTTCCTTCATGCATTCCCTTTCTAACAATCTCCGCATTGCGAAGCAACACTTTCTTTCCTCGCCAAGCCCACGCCTTGTGGCCGTACTTTGCTTTAAATTCTTTATTCGTCATTCCCTCTAGTTCCTCTACCTCAATATAGGGCTCAACTGTTTGAAACTCTGGGATTGGCGTCATTGGGATACCCTGATTATGAGGGCACACCTCTTGGCATACATCGCACCCAAAAATGAGTGGCGTTTTGCCAATAATTTGTTCTTCTTCCTCTGAAAGCTCCCCTTTGCACTGGGTGAGGTAACTTTTACAGGTACGATAATCTAAATGATCTCCCTGTAAAGCCTTACCAGGACAGGCACGCAAACAAGCCCCACATTGGAGGCAACTTTCACCAAGAGGCGTGGAAGGCGGTATAGCCAAGGTCGTCATAATGGTACCAATCACCGTATAGGACCCCCAAGTAGGGTTGATAAACGTTTGATTCCACCCATAAAAGCCCAAGCCCGCCAAGTATGCCATATAGCGATCCGCCAAGGGCGACGTATCGCAATGAATCTCGTATATATCATCCGGATAGCGTTCACGCAACACCGCCACCAACCGTTCCAAATACTGACGTACCACAATATGGTAATCATCGCCCCAACAATACCTAGCTACATTCGTAACTCCTTCCCTAGGCACATAATAGGGGAATAAACAGACAATAGCAGAGTTCGGTGAAAGCATCGTCGTAGACCCTTGCAAGCGCTCTTCCACCGTACCATTCGTAAACGGACAGGGATAGGGCGTATCCAAATGCACCGACGCCTCAGACGGCAACGGCCAAGGCGCCACACCCAAAGCTGGAATATTCAGTTCATTTGCTAATAGTTCAAGTTCTAATCGTGTCATGACTCTATTATACTATACATTTCCATACGTTATATATAAGCAAACACTCATACATTATACTAATTAAGCACATAGGCTATGCTGATTCAGAAACTAAAACAATATTTTTAGTTTTCCACGTAGCATAACTTACACACCTAATCCCATTAGTAAAACCAACGTATACCTATAACCAAACAACATAACTTTACCTGAGGAACGCAGCTTTGTGTAATAACCTTCGTGGTGTTCCTTACTGCCTAAATCACGCAAACACCAGAAGAGCGCCACATTCCCCTAACCATCCCCTGAGGAACGCAGTTTCGTGTAGTAGCCTTCGTGGCGTTTCCTTACTGCCTAAATCACACAAACCCTAGAAGACCGTAACATACCCCTGAACAAACCTAACCACTGTATCAGTTTGAGAAGGAATATGTGGCGCTCTTCCCTTTACCCTATTCAATCAACGCGCAACAGGCTACATAACAAAACAAGAGACGTATTGACGTGAGTTCCTAAAAGTTTTATCCTAGTACATATTACTAATTACTTTCATCATTCAACACAGGAGGAACAATATGTCTATAGAACTACGTAAAGTTGCCATCATCGGCACTGGCCATGTGGGATCCCATGTGGCATTTTCCCTTGCTACCCAAGGCGAAGTTGACCAATTATACATGGTGGACATCGACAAAGATAAAGCCATCGCCCAAGCCACCGACATCAACGATGCCGTGAGCTACTTACCACATCGTGTAGAGGCTATTGCCTGCGAGCCTGAAGATATCGGACACTGTGACGTTCTCGTCATCTCCGCTGGCCCACTGCCATCCCCAGAACAAGATCGCCTCGATACACTAGGCTCCACCGTAGAAGTATTGCGTGAATTCCTTCCTCGCGTGAAAGCCTCGGGATTCAATGGTTTCATCGTAAGCATTTCCAACCCGGCTGACGTAGTGGCGTCCTATGTACAAGAATACTTAGACTACCCGAAACATAAAATTATCTCTTCCGGCACATCCTTGGACTCCGCACGCCTACAACGATTAGTAGCAGAACAAATTCACGTACACCGCCGCTCCCTATCTTGCTACGCTATGGGCGAACACGGTGGCAGTGCTATGGTCCCTTGGTCCCACGTCACAGTGGCAGGAAAACCTTTGAAAGAACTACAACAAGAACTTCCTCACCGTTTCCCAACCTTCGATGAAAGCGCCGTAGTCGAACAAATGAAATACGGCGGTTATCTAGTCCTCATCGGCAAAGGGTCCACAGAATTTGGCATTGCTGCCTCCGTCACAGAAATCATCCGAGCTTACTTCCATGACGAGCAAAAAGTACTCCCTCTATCGTGCAAACTAGAAGGCGAATACGGCGAGCACAACGTCTTCGCCTCCGTACCAGCCATCATCGGCAAAAACGGCATCGAAGAAATCTTGGAATTACACCTAACACCAAGCGAACAAGAGGCCTTTCACAACTCCTGCGAACGAATCAGAGAGTACATCAAACTAGCCCACACCCTATAACCAAGCGATCCGTTACGAGTAGTAGCCTTGTGGCGTCCCTTTTTACCTAATCACACAAACGCAAGAAGACCGCAACATGTTCCTGAACAAACCTAACCACTGTATCAGTTTGAGAAGGAATATGCTCCCCCCTGAGCGGCGCCGTTACGAGTAGTAGCCTTGTGGTATTCCTTATGCCAAAATAAGACAAATGCAAGAAGAGCACGACATATTCCAGAGCAAACCTAACCACTGTATCAGTTCGGGTCGGAATATATCGTGCTCTTCCACTCCCTGAGCGGCGCCGTTACGAGCAATAGCCTTTGTGGCGCCCCTTTCTACCTAATCACACAAACGCAAGAAGACCGCAACATGTTCCTGAACAAACCTAACCACTGTATCAGTTTGAGAAGGAATATGTTGCGGTCTTCTATTTGCTAATAAACGCGCCACAGGCTACATAGCGGAATTACTTAGCGAACCATTTGGCATAAATTTTATCATACGTTCCATCTTCACGCATTGCTTTCAAAGCTTCATTCACTTTATCACGTAATGCTGTATTGGATTTATTGAATCCTAATACGAATGGAGGTGCATCTGTACCTTCTCCAACAAGTTTAAGGTCTTTGTCTGCCCCTTGTTTCAAATAGTACATAGCCACCGCTTGGTCGATGATAGCACCATCAATTGTGCCCGCTTGTAAAGCCATGAAAATATTGCTGTTGGAATCCATTTCTTTTACATCTGTGCCAGGAATTGCTTTCGCCATTTCTACAGGTACTGTACCAATTTGAACGCCTACACGTTTGTTAGCAAGGTCATCCATTTTTTTGATATCTGTATTATCTTTACGAACGATAGTAATAAAACCGCCTTCTTTGAAGTATGGTTCAGAGAATGCCAACGCTTTTTCACGTTCTGGAGTAGCATTAATACCAGCCGCGATCATGTCGATATTGCCCGCTTGTGTAGCAGGAATCAATGCATCAAAGCCCATGCTTACAAATTCTAATTTTAAGCCTAAACGTTTCGCCACTTCTTCACTTAAATCTACGTCGAAACCTACATATTTGTTAGTGTTTTCTTCTGCAAATTCAAATGGAGGGAATGTCGTTTCAGAACCAACTTTCAACACCCCTGCTGTCTGTGTTAATTGCACTTCTTTTTTGTCACTGCCACAACCAGCTAATAAACCTACACTAAGAACAGCCGTGCATAGGATCAATCCTAACTTTTTCATACTAATCATAATAACCTCCCATAATATATTCATCGCTTATGATTATTTATACATAATTATAACACATAATTATAAAATAGCAAGTAGTTTTTATTAACTTTTCTTTTATAAATACACTCTTTTTGTATACTATTCAATCCTTGCACTCCAAATTGTGACCAGCTGCACTATAACAGAATATCATCATAGTTTCACCTATACACAATCCATCTTATCAAACTAGAGGGCACTGATATACGATTCAGCGCCCTCTAGTTTTCTGCTACAAGATTTCAATTGCTAGTCTATTATAAGAAGTCTTTAATTTTATCTCGTTTTCCACGATTGCGTAATTTCGTCAACGCTTTTCCTTCAATTTGGCGAATCCGTTCCCGTGTAACGCTAAAAAATTGTCCTACTTCTTCTAATGTACGAGGTTTTCCATCTTTCAAACCAAAGCGCAATTCTAGCACTTGTTGTTCCCGTTCTGTTAAGCAAGTAAATACTTCCTTGATTTGCTCCCGAAGTAAGATAAAGCTCGCTGCATCATCTGGTGCCACTGCATCTTTATCTTCTAAGAAGTCCCCTAAATGTGAATCTTCCTCTTCACCAATCGGCGTTTCTAAGGACACTGGCTCTTGGGAAATTTTTTGAATCTCACGCACTCGTTCCACAGTGATGCCCATGCCCGCTGCAATTTCTTCTGGACTAGGGTCACGGCCCAAATCTTGCAATAATTGACGTTGGATGCGCACCAATTTATTGATGGTTTCTACCATATGAACAGGAATACGGATCGTTCTAGCTTGGTCCGCAATAGCACGAGTGATGGCTTGGCGAATCCACCATGTCGCATAGGTAGAGAATTTATAACCTTTTTTATAGTCAAATTTATCAACGGCTTTGATAAGGCCTAAGTTACCTTCTTGAATCAAGTCCAAGAACAACATACCACGACCTACATAACGTTTCGCAATACTGACTACCAAGCGCAAGTTTGCATCAATCAGTTTCTGCTTCGCACTATTACCTAAACGAATTTCTTGATAGGACGCATCTTCTTGACTACCCGCTTCAATTTGTTGGGCTAGGATAATTTCTTCTTCCCCAGACAATAATGGAACACGGCCAATTTCTTTCAAGTACATACGCACTGGATCATCAATATTGAGACCTTCAGGGATGGACAAATCAAGATTAATTTCCTTCTCTTCCTCATCATCTTCCCTGGGTCTATCAATATCGCTAGTCAAATGTTCAACATCCACGTCTACTTCTACTTCCAAGTCATGATCTATTAATTCTTCATCATTTATAGGCAAGTCGCCTGCTACATCATGATCATCTGGGATGACTTCAATATTCAAATTATTAAATACTGCATACATGCTGTCCAATTGTTCTGCTGTAACTTCCATTTGTTCTGAAAGGGCCTCAGAAATTTGTTTTGCGGAAATGACTCCCTCCTTTTTCCCTTGTTCCAACAGGATCGCTATAATATCTTGCACTTGCGATTCTTTTTTCTTCTTTGCCACGGTATTCTTCCTTTCAACACATCAAGACCACTGTTGTATTAACGCTTGTAATTCTTGACCTATGCGTAACTCTTCTATAAATCTTGGGTCATTCGCACGACTTAGCTGGTCTGCCAATCGGCTATGTTCCTTATATTGATGTCGCAAGGACTTGAGTCGTACACTTTTAATTAATCCATGTAACAACTCTTCTTGCAACTCATGTTCTATTAATACTGACCATTTACCAAATGTATCCCACAACGTCTTATCTAAGGACTCTTCTAGGACTGTATCTGATAGGTGACCTCCGCCCTCTACAATCCCTGTAATAGCCTCGTAAAAAGCTTTGTTATGGTCGTTGGTGAAATCTTCCGCCCCTATGTATTGATTCACTAAGGCAAACACCTCATTCGACGTGCCTGTCCAATACAATAGTTCTTCTTCGTCTGTGAAAGTTTCCTTCGGCATCTTTGTAGCTTGCCTGTTAACCTCCACTTTCCCTTGTCGAAGGAATTGTCTAAAGTGAGCAATGATGGTGCTCATATCCATCCACAACGGCAGGCCCAAGGCCTTTAAATACTCCTCTCTACGAACTTGACTTTCATGGCGAGCAATGAAAGGAAATATATCTTCCAACACAGCTCGTTTCCCTTCCGTAGAATTCGTATCATGACGGATTAAACTTTCATTCAACAAGAAATCAAAATCACTAGGCGCTGTATCCACCAGTTCCTGCCAAGCTTGAGGACCATGATTTTTGATATATTCATCAGGGTCCTTACCATCCGGCATGGATAGGACTTTCACAGAAAACTCTGTATTCTGTAACAGTTCGATGGCTCGCTTAGCCGCCGTCCTACCGGCACCATCCATATCATAGGCTAGAACAATTTCTTCTGCTTGTCGCATCAACAATCGCCCATGATCCTTGGTGTAGGCCGTTCCCAAAGAGGCCACCACATTGGTGACACCTGCATTATGGCAACTGAGCACATCCATATAACCTTCTACTAAAATAGCTTGTTTCTGCTCACGAATGCTGCGATAGGACTGATGAAAGGCAAATAATAAATGACCCTTATTGAATATGTCCGTTTCCGGCGAATTCAAGTATTTTGGATTGCTGTCATCCAATACACGGCCTCCAAATCCTAGCACCCGTCCCTTACCGTCCATAATGGGGAACATGACGCGCTTTCTAAAATAATCGTAGATTTTATTCTGCTCACTTTTACGACATAACCCAAGCTCTAGCAACAAATTCGGATGAATCCCTCGCTTGGTAAAGGTAGAATATAACCCATCCCACGCATCTGGCGCAAAGCCTAAACGGAATTTCTCGATAGTCTCCCTCGACAGCCCTCTTCGCAATAAATAGTCTAGCCCTTCTTTTCCCATCTCTGTATTGACTAAACAATGGTGAAAGAAATTGGTAGCTAATTCATTGATCTCATACATGGACTCATGTTTCGCCATACGCTGACGTTCTGCGGAAGATACGTTCCGTTCCGGTAATTGAATATTGGCCCGCCCCGCCAATCGTTCGATGGCTTCGGGGAAGGTCAAGTTATCGTATTTCATAAGAAAGCTGATGACATTGCCAGACTCTCTACATCCAAAACAATAAAAAAAGCCCTTTTCAGGGGTTACACTAAAGGACGGTGTCTTTTCATTGTGAAATGGACAACAGCCCCAATAGTTTTTCCCTTTTTTCTTCAATGGGATATGCTCAGAAATGACAGATACAATATCATTGGCATTTTTTACTTGTTCAATTATGTCTTCAGAAAAAAATTTGCTCATGTCATTCTCCTAAGCCTGACTCTTTCACATCATCTAAGTATAACTACAAAACTATATAGTTCCTCTATCTATACTTATTCTACATAAACAAAAAAACTCCTACTTATAAATACTTTCTTTTTCTTCACAATACATATGCAAAAAATATATACTCTGAAAAAAAAGAAGTTAGAGCAGCCTTAGCTGCCCCAACTACTTTATGTAGACTATTTTTTCGCGTAATCAACAACTCGTGTTTCACGAATGACCACTACTTTAATTTGTCCTGGATATTCGAGTTCATTTTCGATTCGTTTAATAATTTCACGAACTAATAAGTTAGCTTCTACATCATCTACCTTATCAGGTTTTACCATCACGCGGATCTCGCGACCTGCTTGGATAGCAAAGCATTTTTCAACACCTTCAAAGGACTCAGCAATTTCTTCCAACTTAGATAATCGTTTTAAGTAATTTTCTAATGTTTCACGACGCGCGCCCGGACGAGCTGCGGAAATTGCATCAGCTGCTGCCACCAATACGGCCTCAACAGACTTAAATTCTTCATCACCATGATGCGCTCCAATACAGTTTTGTATCAATGCACTTTCATGATATTTTTTAGCGATATCTACACCAATTTCCACATGAGACCCTTCGATTTCATGAGTTAAGGCTTTTCCGATATCATGTAACAAACCGCCTCGTTTAGCAAGTACTACATCGCAGCCTAATTCCGCTGCCATCATGCCTGCTAAATGAGATACTTCAATGGAATGTTTCAACACATTTTGTCCATAACTTGTACGATATTTCAATCGTCCCAACGTGCGAATCACTTCTGGGTGTAATCCATGAACATCTGCTTCAAATGTCGCTTGTTCACCAGCTTCTTTGATTGTCAAATCCACTTCACGACGCGCTTTTTCCACCATTTCCTCAATACGAGCTGGATGGATACGGCCATCTACAATCAATTTTTCTAAGGCTATCCGTGCCACCTCGCGGCGGATTGGATCAAAGCCAGATAAAATAACTGCTTCTGGTGTGTCATCAATGATTAAGTCAATTCCCGTCAACGTTTCTAAGGCACGAATGTTTCGACCTTCACGTCCAATGATACGACCTTTCATTTCATCATTTGGCAATGTCACTACCGATACAGTAGATTCTGCCACATGATCCGCTGCACATCGTTGAATGGCCATAGAAATAATTTCTCTGGCATTCTTTTCAGCATCTTCTTTTGCTTGTTGTTCAAGATCTTTCAACATCACAGCGGTATCGTGACGAATTTCTTGTTCTACCTTAGACAATAGAATTTGTTTCGCCTCATCAAATGTCAAACTGGAAATGCGTTCCAATTCTTCCATTTGCTGTTGATGTAATGCTTCAATTTTTTCTTCCGCTTTTTCTAGATTCCGTTCCTTATGGTGTAAGGATTCTTCTTTGCGTTCAATACTGTCTAGTTTTTTGTCTAATTGCTCTTCTTTTTGTAAAATCCGTCGTTCGAGACGTTGTAATTCATTACGTCGATCTCGATTTTCTTTATCTACATCTGCTCGCAATTTATGAATTTCTTCTTTTGCTTCCAGTAATGCTTCTTTTTTCTTAGACTCTGCTAAGCGCTCACCGTCCGCAACTATGCGTGCAGCCTCTGTTTCAGCTTTATTTAGTTTGCCTTCTGCAATATTGCGTCGCAATAAATAGCCGACTCCAAGACCAATTAATACCATGACTACGGCAATAATGCTGTATTCTAAAATCGTGTTCACCTCCCACTTGCATAAAAAAAGGAGAAGTCGATACATCCGCTTCCCCGGTTTCTCGCCCATTTTGCATTGTTAAATTTTCTTTTGCTTATTATTAAGGCTATTATAATTTTAGTTCATACACCGTGGAATGTCAAGGCAAGCCCCGTATAGAATAAGCTCCTACACAAGGTAGGAGCTCCACTCATAACATATACTTTGGATAGTACTCACAGAAAAGCCTCTATTTTTCAGAAAATAAATTATTTTTTTCTTACTTAGTTTTTCTGTATCCCCCGCTTCGATGGATTCCAACAGTGCTTCATCAGAAATAGAAAAGCGTTGTTCCAATAGTTTTACCGCCACGGACCATTCATCATAGTCATCTAAGGCATAGGAAACCTCTAGTCCTCGTTCTCGCATCTTTTCACGGATGTAATAGGTGCTATACTTTTCTGCTTCCATATAGGCTCTCAAGGCATCCTCTGCCAATTGATCATCATCGAGGTAGGCTAACTCTAATAGTTTCTCTTCTGTTCTTTGAATCAATTCGCTAGGTACGCCTCTCTGCGACAGTTTACGGCGCAGTTCCAGCGTGCTTAGCGCACGAGGTCCCAAGAGACGCAATGCTTGTTCCATCGCAGAAGAGGCGGTCCATTCTTTCACCTTTGATGGGGAGTATGCCATTATTCCATATCCACCGCATCAGATGGACTATCTACTTCATCATCATGGCCTAATACTGTCAATGGTTCTGCCGCTAAGGTATCGCGAATAATAGAGTCGATTTCTTCTGCAATTTGAGGGTTTTCTTTCAAGAATACTTTTGCTGCTTCTTTACCTTGACCCATACGCTCTCCATTATAGGAGTACCAAGCGCCAGATTTTTTGATGACTTCAATACTAGCCCCAATGTCGATCAAGGTACCTTCATAGGACACGCCTTCACCGAACATCAAATCAAATTCAGCCACTTTGAAAGGTGGGGCAACCTTGTTTTTTACAACTTTTACTTTTGTACGGTTACCTACATGTTCTTTAGCCGATGTTAAGGCTTCCCCTTTACGCACATCTAGACGAATCGTAGAGTAGAATTTCAACGCACGACCACCTGTTGTCGTTTCTGGATTACCAAACATGACACCTACTTTTTCACGCAATTGGTTGATAAAGATAATAACCGTTCTAGTTTTACTGATGGAACTTGTCAATTTGCGCAATGCTTTACTCATTAAACGAGCATGAACACCCACATGGGCATCTGTCATTTCGCCGTCGATTTCTACTTTTGGTGTCAACGCTGCTACAGAGTCCACTACGATAAGGTCAACTGCACCAGAGCGAACCAAGGCTTCTGTAATTTCTAGACCTTGCTCTCCATTATCTGGTTGTGAAATCAGCAAACTATTGATATCTACCCCTAATTTTTGTGCATACACTGGGTCTAAGGCATGTTCTGCATCGATGAAAGCTACTACGCCACCATTGCGTTGTGCCTCTGCTGCTGCATGCAATGCCACTGTTGTTTTACCAGAGGACTCTGGTCCATAGATTTCAATAATACGACCTCGTGGAAAACCACCTACACCGACTGCTAAGTCCAATGCCAATACGCCAGTAGAAATGACTTCAATATTCATTTTATCAGCCGCTTCACCCATGCGCATAATCGCACCTTGACCAAAGTCTTTTTCAATTTGTTTCAAAGCCCCTTCTAAGGCTCTCATGCGGTCTTCTTGAGATCCACCTTTCATATCAATTGCTGCTTCTTTCGATTTATCTCGTGCCATGTTGTTCCCTTTCTAATAGTTCTAAATACATATATTGTATCGCTTTCTCCACCGCGCTTTGGCGGATACTTTCACGATTGCCTATAAATAATTCTTTATGCACAGTAATCCCCTGGGGAGTACCAATGCCAATATATACGAGGCCTACCGGTTTTTCTCGGCTACCACCGCCAGGGCCTGCAATGCCGGTAGTGGCGATGGCATAGTCTGTGTGTAATACACGGAATACACCTTGGACCATCTCCGTCGCAGTTTCTTCGCTGACAGCGCCATACTTGCTAAGTGTTTCAGGCGATACACCTAAGACTTGCTCTTTTACGGCATTAGCATAGGAAATAATACCGCCTTGGTAATAGGCGCTACTGCCGCTTAGATCCGTCAATGTTTTGCCTACTAATCCCCCTGTGCAAGATTCGGCGGTGCCAATCGTAATGCCTTGGGCCAGTGCGAACCGGTGAAAGTCCTCTAACACGGTAGTATCTAAACTCCGAATCGACGCTAATCGTTCATGCAAAATAGTTCTCCAAGGCGTTAGCAATTGATGACAAGCTTCCAAGTTTTCACCTTTCGCAGTCAATCGAATTTCAATATAACCAGATTTAATCAGCAAGGCTATCGTCGGATTCCCTTGGTGTTCAATGAGATCTCGCAACTTTGTTTCTAATTCCATTTCACGATAGCCGTAGACAGCATACCGTTCAGAACTGATGATCCCTTGGTCGCCATAGCATTCTGCCAAAAATGGTACCACGCTCTCTGTAAAGGTCCCTTGTAGTTCCGAAGGAGGTCCGGGCAGTAAAATATATACCGTTCCATCTTGTTCTACCACTACCGCAGGTGCGACGCCTACAGGATTATGCAATACCTTGGCACCCTCTGGTAAATACCGATCTCTGTCGGACTCATAGGGTTTCACACGGCCTTGTTTCTCATAAAAGGAATCCACCTCACGGCCTGCTTCCTCATGATACACTAGTTCCAATCCCAAAGCATCCCCCAAGGCCTTGCGCGTAATATCTCCTTGTGTAGCTCCTAAGCCTCCAGAACTGATGACAATGTCAGCTCGTTCTCCAGCCTGTTGGAACACTTCCTTCATGCGCTCTGGATTATCCCCTACCGTCGTCTGATACGATACAGAATAGCCTCGGCGATTTAACTCTTCACTGAGCCACTTTGCATTCGTATTTACAATATGTCCTAGCAATAACTCCGACCCCGTAGAGATTAATTCTACGATCATCCTATCACCACCTATACAGTTTCTACCACCACATCATAAGCAAACCCTTGTGATACTTTCACCGTCACAATGTCGCCTTCTGAAAGTCCCGTTACATCTTCTACATACATATTGCCGTCCACATCAGGAGCCTGCATTTGCAGACGACCTCGCGCCAAGAACTTACCTGGCTCTACCTCATCGATAGATTCTATCATACCTTGATGAATCGTCCCCTCCAAGTCTCGATTATGTTCTTCCGACACTTGTGCTTGAATCGCCATCAACGCATGGTAGCGTTCTTCTTTTACTTCTTCTGGGGTTTGCTCATCCATCATACCTGCTGGCGTTCCATCTTCTTGAGAATACGTAAATACGCCCATGTGGTCGAATCGAATCTCTTTCACAAAGTCTGCCAATTCTTGGAATTGCTCTTCTGTTTCTCCTGGGAATCCTACGATGAGAGACGTACGAAGTGTAATGTGCTCACTGCGATTGCGAATTTTATGCAGTAAAGCCACGATGTTTTCTCGCGTATCCTTGCGGTTCATCCGTTGCAACACAGTGTTATTAATGTGTTGTAATGGCATGTCAATGTACTTGCACACTTTTGGCTCCGTCATAATCGTTTCTAACAATTCATCGGAGAAATGTTTTGGATATAAGTACAACATACGAATCCACTCAATGCCATCAATTTTTGCCAATCGACGTAGCAATTCTGACAGCAATGGGGTTCCATTATTCAAATCTGCTCCATAATACGTAGTATCTTGCGCAATGAGTACTACTTCTTTTACGCCAGCCTCTGCCAGTTGTCGCACTTCTCGTTCAATAGATTCCATAGATCGACTACGGTAAGCACCACGCACCTTTGGAATGATACAGAAGGTACAACCATTATTGCACCCTTCGGAAATCTTCACATAAGCGCTGTAATCTGGGGTCGTCATCATTCGAGGCATCCCTTCATCGTACATATTCGTCATGCTATCCATGATACAAATACGCTGTCCATATTGAATGGCCTCAACAGCTTCCATAACACGATTCCAAGATCCCGTACCAATCAAGGCATCAATTTCCGGAATTTCTGTAAACAGTTCTTCTTGGTATTGCTGACTTAAACAACCGGCTACGATTAACCCTTTGCAGTCGCCAAATTGCTTGTATTGACCAGCTTCCAAAATCGTATTAATTGATTCTTCCTTGGCCTTCTCGATGAAAGTACATGTGTTAATAATAATAATCTCGGCTCTTTCTAAGTCTTCCGTAATTTCATAGCCATGATCTTGCAAAGCTCCTAGCATCACCTCTGTATCTACCAAATTCTTGGCACAACCTAAACTAATATACCCTAACAACTTACTCATTCTATATCCTTTCTAAAACGCACTTGTCGTATCCATTCTTGCAATAAATTATGTGCTTCCTCTGGTTTCAATTCACCAAACCAAAGTGCTAAGGGATTCCCTTGTCGATCTCGCTGTGTCTCTAATCCCTCTGTAGTAGGCAAATAATAGTGATCCGATTCTTTCAACATCGCTTGTAATCGCTCTGAAAGTAACCAACTCACAAAGGCCTCGCTTTCCGTTACATTAGAGGACCCTTTCAATATCCCTACCCCCATCATCGTAAAAGGTGTGCCCTCTCTTGGATAGAGGATGGTTAGTGGATATTTGTGAACCTCATAGAGTTTCGCATCCGAATAGCGTCCGATGCCTACCTGTACATCTCCAATGGCAGCCATCCTCACGGAGGAAGGCAATGCCTTCGCATATTGCACAATGCGAGGTCGCAGACTATCAAAGTAGGAAATCGTTCGTTCCTGTCCGTATATAGCGCCAAAGGTGTTGAGCAATGTGACCGCTTGTTCATCGGCTACAAAATCTGTTACAGCAATCCTCCACGGCCCTGTATAGGCCAAGGAAAACCACGTATTCACATACCGTCCCTGTCCCGTATAAAAGGAATCATACAGGGCTAGTACATAGGGGTCATACCAGATGCCAACCCAATCTTCATTGGCCCCATGAAAAGGTTCTACTACAGTTTCTGTCAGCCTGTAAGGTAATCTATGAAACGCTCCATGGGCTACACCTTCTTCTAGGTTCGAGGTGGTGGAAATAACTACATCTCCTTGTTGTTCCCCTTCAGGCAATGCCAGCCGTGTTCCCATTTGTTTCGCCGGAATCGGAATGATGTGAACTCTGACTTGGGCTTCCTTTTCATAGGCTTCACCAATGAGTGCCATCAATCTAGGATCTCCATCTGTATAGACGGTAATCTCAGCTCGCGTAGATACTACTAGTCGATCTACTTGATCTTGTTTCATATCGTTTAACCATAGGCCTAGTGTAAACATTCCGACTAGCACCACCAAATAGATAGTCATGATGCGCATTCGTTTCATAGATTCACCTCCTTTATAAATTAGCTATTACCGTGCAAAATTCCTTTTTTTCATTCCTTTATTTTTCTTAGAACCTATGCCAATTTTAGAACCACTGTGTTTCTGCTCCTCCCTTGGGCGGAACGTATCACGAGTATTTCTAGATGATTGAGATCCACTTTGTTTTCGATTTCTATTCGTTCCTTTTGTGGAGTTTGTAGCACTATTCTTACGAATATTTCGAGGAGGAATTAAACATTCTGGTCCAAACCCGATTAAGTCTTTACGATTGGCTTTTAATAACGCCTCTTTTACTAAATCGTAATTATCTTCTCGCTTGTACTGCATCAAAGCCCGTTGCATCGCTTTATCTCTGCCTTTTTTAGCAACGTACACTGGCTCGCCCGTCAATGGATTGATACCCGTATAGTACATGGCTGTGGACAAACTACCTGGGGTAGGAATAAAATCTTGCACCTGTTCTGGTGTCATATTTTGATCTCGTAAAAACTCCGCCAGTTCAATGGCATCTTCCAAGGTACAACCTGGATGAGAACTCATAAAGTAAGGTACCAAAAATTGTTGTTTCCCTAATTTACGATTCGCCTCATCAAACCAAGATTTGAATTTTAAGAAGTAACTTTTATTGGCTTTCCCCATGATGGTCGTTACATGTTCCGATACATGTTCAGGAGCCACTTTTAACTGACCGCTTACATGGTGTTCGCACAATTCTCGTACAAAGTCTTTATTATTGTCATCTAATACATAGTCATAGCGAAGTCCCGACCGGACAAAGACCTTTTTCACGCCTTTCACCTTACGAACTTTTCGCAAAATGCTCACATAGTCATCATGATTGGTATTCAGTTGAGGACAGGCTTTGGGCGCAGCACATGTTTTCCCCTTACAAGCACCTACTTTAAGCTGTTTATCACATGCCACATGACGGAAATTCGCCGTAGGACCACCTACATCATGAATGTAGCCTTTGAACCCATCCATTGTGGTCATACGATTAGCTTCTTCTAAAATCGAATCATGACTTCGATTTTGAATGATCCGACCTTGATGGCTCGTTATGGCGCAGAAAGAGCAACTGCCAAAGCAACCTCGATGGCTCGTAATACTAAATTGCACCTCTGCTAAGGCAGGCACACCGCCTGTTGCATCATACATAGGATGCCACTTTCTTGTATATGGCAAGCTGTACACATGGTCCATTTCTTTCTGTGTCAACGGCAAGGCAGGGCTATTTTGCACAACATAGCGATTGCCATGTCCCTGTGCCACATTTTTTCCATAATATGGATCTTGTTCATCAAATTGTATTTTGAAAGCTTGAGCAAACACAACTTTGTCAGAGGATATCGCCTCATAGGAAGGACATTCGATGGCCTTCTCTGGCACTGTGTTAGCAATGTAACAAATCCCTTTGATAGAAGGCAATCGTTTTGACAACTCCTCTTTATCCAAGGCTTCTGCAATTTCAAGAATTTGCTTTTCTCCCATTCCATAAATGAGGACATCCGCTTTGCTATCAATCAAAATAGAACGGCGCACCGTATCCGACCAATAGTCATAATGAGCAAATCTTCGCAAACTCGCTTCAATGCCGCCGATAACGATAGGCACCCCTTTGAAAGCTTCTCGCATACGATTGGCATAGACCACCGTAGCACGGTCAGGCCGTCGTCCCGATTCCCCACCTGGAGAATAACCATCATCGCGGCGATGTTTTTTAGCCGCCGTAAATTTATTCAGCATACTGTCTAGATTGCCCGCCGTGACTAAGGATGCCAAGCGAGGTTTTCCCAGCACTTTAAAGGCATTCACATCGTTCCAATCCGGTTGGGCTATAATCCCCACTCGATAGCCATAGGATTCTAGCAATCTGCCAATCACAGTCGGTGCAAATGAGGGATGATCCACATAGGCATCACCACTAATGATGACAAAGTCTAATTCTGCCCACCCTCGTTCTTCCATTTCTGCTTTTGTAGTAATTAAATATTGTTCTTTCATACGATTCCTTATGTTGTATTACACGAAAAATAGCCAACCTAGAAACAAGGCTATCAGCACGAGTATCACAGCTAGAATGAATCGTTCTCTAATCAAAGTTCGTTGACGGCGTGCTTGACGACCTTGGTATGTCAACCGCTGTTTCGGCTCTTCAATTAATTCTTGTTCCCGCAATACATCTGCTGTATCTTCTTTCACAACCAAGCGACGTTTAGGAATGGTCAAGGATTCACCCACTTTATTTTTGAAAGTATCCACCAATCTTCGACTATCAAGGCCTAAGAAATCGCTGTAATTTTTAATAAATCCCTTTGTATAAATCGTTCCAGGAATCTGATTAAATTCATCATGCTCTAAGGCATGAAGGTAAGCTACTTTTATATGTAATACATCTGTTACTTGTTCTAATGTTAAACCGCGTCGTTGACGCTCGCGTCTTAGTTCTTCGCCAATCGATGCCATAGAACCTCCTATACATATAGGTGCCATCTACATAACGCAAATGGCACTCTACACTAATCCACTGTAAAATTAGGGAAATACAATTCTCGAATTTGATCTTCTCCCATTAAAATATCCCGACCTTTACTACTATTCGTAGGAGGTCCGATAATTTTCATATCCTGCATAGTGTCGATTAATCGACCCGCTCTGGAAAAGCCGACCCGCAGTCTACGCTGCAAAATCGATGCGGATGCACTGCGCTGTTCCAGCACAATTTGAACAGCTCGTTCCAACAGCTCATCTTGCTCTTCATCACTGTCCGTCGCATCAGAACTTTCAACACCTTTATCTGTTTCAGCCATCATAATTTCATCATATTCCGGCTGTCCTTGCCCTTTTACAAAAGCAATGAGTTCCTCCACTTCTTCATCAGAAATGAAAGCCCCTTGGATACGAATTGGCTTGTTCGCCCCAATCGGATTGAACAACATATCACCGCGACCTAAGAGGCGCTCTGCCCCCGCTTGGTCAAGGATGGTACGCGAATCGATTTGGGTCGCCACTGTGAAAGCAATGCGGCTCGGCACATTGGCTTTGATTTTACCAGTAATCACATCCACCGATGGACGTTGCGTTGCCAGCACCATGTGGATACCAGCCGCACGCGCTTTGGCAGCCAAACGGTCAATAGATTCTTCCACATCTGGATTCGTCATCATCAAGTCCGCTAACTCGTCGATAATGATTAAAATCAGAGGCATCGACTTCGTCGGATTTTGCTTATTATAACTTGCCACATTCCGTACACCAGCCGTAGCCAATGTCATATAGCGGGCATCCATTTCACGAACTGCCCAACGAAGAACAGCAGCCGCTTTATTCATATCTGTTACCACTGGCAACATCAAATGAGGAATGCCGTTATAGACGGATAATTCTACCATTTTAGGGTCTACTAGAATCAATTTCACTTCATCTGGTTTACGACTAAACAAGATACTAGAAATCAATGTGTTGACGCACACGGATTTACCAGAACCCGTAGATCCTGCTACCAATAGATGTGGCATTTTAGCTAAGTCCGTAATCACCGGCATATCTGCAATATCTTTACCGAGGCCTACAGGGATGCCGCCGCTAGCCTGTTGGAACTCTTCACAGTCCAACACATCTCGCAGATGAACGGCAGATACATTCTTATTAGGAATTTCAATACCCACTGCTGATTTACCTGGAATAGGGGCTTCCATACGAATGTCTACGGCGGCCAAGCTCATCTTCAAATCATCTTGCAAGCCCATAATACGGCTCACCTTCGTCCCCTTCGCAGGTTCTAATTCGTACCGTGTTACCGTTGGTCCTTGAGTGGCATTGACCACTTTCGCAGTAATACCGAAATTATCTAGCGTTTCCTCTAACAACACTGCATTATGCGCCACTTCTTCGCTCGTCACAGGATTGGATTTTCCCTGTGAAAGCATGGTCAACGGTGGATATTGATACGGTCGCTCAATAGCTCTCGGGCGAGCTACCCCATCCGTATTCACCGCTACCGCTGCCGTATCTTCCTTTGTCGTTTCAATGGTCGGCACTTCCACCAAAGGCTCTACATAACTAGTAGTTTGTAAAAACGATGGTGGCGTAATCGGTTCTAACTCAGTCTGTGCTGGTTCTTCATCGTTTGTATCACTGTCTTCATAGCTATCTTTATAGTTGTCGTCATAGCTGTTTTCATCTAGATCTGTCGTATATAGTTCACCTGAAGTATGTCCTGGAATCTCTTCCGCACCATAAAGATGTTCTTCTTCAGTTTCTAGGTTTGGAGCCTCTACGGTAGATTCCCATACAGTATCCGTTGGTATCCCTTCTTCATCGTCTTCGGCACCTGTCATATGTTGTGTTTCATCCACAACTATTTGCTCAGCCTCTGTAGCAGTCTCTAACTGTTCTACACGACCTGATACTTCTGTATTCCCAATATGTATAGGAGCCTCATAAGTCTCTGTACCTGCATAGGTATCCTCTGTGTCTCTAGATGATTGTGTTTCTGTCTCTGATTCCATAGTAGCATCTACTGCTGTTTCTGTGGTTTCAATCCTATCTGTACTAGCTATATCTTCCGTTTTAGGATAGCGTGTATCTTTTTCCCGATCATAGGCTTTACGACGTTCTTCACGCCATTCTTCTTGCCACTCATGGACTTGTTCACGAATGGCACTGGCCGTTTCCGTCGCTTTTTCTTGTGCCATTTCTAGGCCTACGCTGGCTGTATCCTTCGCTTTATGAATCCCACTTCGCAAGGATAATTGCGTCATACTCAGCACGCAACCTAGTCCAATCATCGCAGACACTAAAATGCCCCCTATATCGCCAAGAAGGTTTCTAAATGCAACACCTAGCAAGCCACCTAGCACACCGCCATTATCCGCCAATGCAGTCGTTTCTAGTTCGCTGCCACCGTCTACATTCCACAGTACCCGTTGCACCAACACAACTAACAATAGTGTCGTACATAGCAGTCCCTTTTTGGTAATCGATGCCAATGACCCTCTATAGAGCAAGCACCATCCATTATATAAAACCCAGATGACAACAACCCAACCACCGAGGCCAAAACCATAGGTAAAAATGCCACTTAGAATACTCCCTATGGCACCCGTATCTACCCCCACCATGCCAGCCATAGCCAACACCGCCAAGAGTATCACCACACCACCGACGATCTCACTTCGATTCGATGTGGATGCCGCCTTAGAGGCAACCGTACTTGTGCGCTTAGTCCCTTTTCCAGCAGGCATCCGTTTTTCTTTCATTTTCTGCCCCCCTCGTGGGGTTTTGCCTTTCTTTTCCTCTGCCATCTTCCACTCCAAATTTCCGTTCTATCATATACCTTAGCACTTCATTATACCATTTTCACTTATGAAAGTATATCGAATATCCTCAAAACCATGTATAGAAACCCCTATTTTTTGCGGTCTTTCCAGTCTTTCACAAAAGTACTTTCACAACCACGATCCACCGGCGTGTAATACCGATCGTTGACTAAGGCATCCGGCAAATATTGTTGGTCCACATAGCCCTTAGGATAGTCATGAGCATATCGATAGCCCACACCGTGGCCCAATTGTTTAGCGCCACCATAATGGGCATCTCGCAAATGTTTGGGCACCTCGCCTTGCTCCTTATGACGCACTGCCTGAATGGCTGCATCAATCCCTACATAGGCACTATTACTCTTCGGCGCTAGTGCAATATATAGAGCCGCCTCTGACAATATAATGCGCGCCTCAGGAAAGCCCACCATATGTGCTGCTTGTGCTGCCGCATTGGCCACCACCAACGCTTGTGGATCTGCCAACCCCACATCTTCTGCGGCGCAGATGATGATGCGTCGTGCAATAAATACAGGATCCTCTCCCGCTTCAATCATACGCGCCAAATAGTACAATACCGCATCAGGATCGGACCCACGCATACTTTTAATGAAAGCAGATATCACATCATAGTGATTGTCTCCCTTTTTATCATAGCGATAGACCCGACGGCCCAACACTTTTTCCACCACCTCAATGGTAATTTCCTCATGAGGCCGCACCATAGCTCCCACTTGCTCTAACACATTCAGAGCCATACGAGCATCGCCATCTACAAATCGACCAATATCTTCCAACAATTCATCTGTAGCAGACAGGTCCTTTTTACCCAAACCATAGTCCACATCAGTTAAGGCTCGGCGCAAGATAGACACCAAGGCACTAGGGGCTAACCGTTCTAAGGTGAGCAAGCGTAACCGCGATAAAAGAGGTCGATTCACTTCAAAAAATGGATTTTCTGTGGTAGCACCGATCAAAATAATTTGACCGCTTTCCACAGAAGGAAGTAATACATCTTGTTGGCTTTTATTAAAGCGATGAATTTCGTCTAAAAATAAAATTGTTCGCTGTTGCAAAGAATTACGAAACCGAATGGCTTCCTCGATAGTTCCGCGCAGTTCACCAATGCCCACATTCGTTGCATTGAGCATGACAAAGCGAGAGCTTGTTAGTTCGGAGATAATTTTTGCCAACGTCGTTTTCCCTGTACCTGATGGACCATACAGCAACAGAGAGGGCACTCTATCTTCTTCAATCATAGACCGAAGAAATGTACCTGGCCCTACCACTTGTTCTTGTCCGAAAAAATGGTCCAACGAACGTGGCCGCATGCGTACCGCTAAGGGTTCAAAGGGATCCACCGTTTCTATATTCTCAAACAAATTCATCACTACACCTCCTTATTCCAATGTATCCTAACATAAGTATTTTGTATTAGCATAGAGAAACACGCAGTATCTGTGTTTCCATTATACCTGTATCTAGTTATATAGTCTATATGTTCTGATAAATACACAAAAAAATAAACCACCAAATGGCGGTTTTATAAAAGCCCCACTATGCCGTATCCATACCGTGTTTTGATCCTGCAAGGGCAGGTGGGTTTCCTCCTTGTAAGATTACAGTCCTCGTAGAGGCAGAGCGCCCTTACAAGAGCAAGAATCCCTAAGTTAAAATGTTGGCTCAAAACTACGATATAACACGTACATAGCAGGAATTTCTATACCCATAGTATAGCAGAAAGGAACGGCCATTTCAAGAAGAAATACACCGTTCCTTACCTTACAAGTATAACAATTTTCTATTGGACAAATTCAGTTATACAAGCTTTTCTTTTGTTACATCTGTTTTGATGTGCAATTCACGCAATTGTTTTGGCGCAACTTCAGATGGAGCTTGGCTCATCAAGTCGGATGCACTTTGCGTTTTAGGGAATGCAATCACATCACGGATGGATTGACGTTTCGCCATTAACATCACAAGACGATCTAACCCAAAAGCACAACCGCCATGTGGAGGTGCACCGTATTCGAAGGCATCTAACATAAAGCCGAATTTAGAACGGCTTTCTTCTGTGCTCAAGCCGATAGCATTGAATACTTTTGCTTGCACATCAGATTGGTAAATACGGATAGAACCGCCACCGATTTCCACGCCATTCAATACCATATCATAAGCGATGGCTTTCACAGCACCTGGATCTGTAGCTAACAAGTCCATATCTTCCTCACGTGGAGATGTGAATGGGTGATGCATCGCTACGAAACGTTTCTCTTCTTCATCGTATTCGAACATAGGGAAATCAGTTACCCACAAGAATGCCAATTTGTTTTCGTCGATTAAACCACGGCGTTTACCCATTTCAAGGCGCAATTCCCCAAGAGCTTTCGCTACTACCGCAGGTTTATCAGCAATCATCAACACCAAATCGTCTGGTTCTGCATTCATTTTCGCACCAATATTGCGCACCGTATCTTCGCCTAAGAATTTCATAATTTGAGATTTGATCGTGCCATCTTCATTGAAACAAGCCCAAGCCAAACCTTTGGCACCGTAGATGCCTACGAAGTTTGTCAAATCATCTAACTCGCGGCGAGGAATGCCAGCATAGCCTTTTACGACGATACCTTTTACTTGACCACCGTTGTCGATAACAGAGCGGAATACTTTGAACTCAGTGTCTTTCACGCAGTCTGTAACATCTGTGAAAGTCATATCAAAACGAATATCTGGTTTATCGGAACCATACAAGTTCATCGCATCATCCCAAGTCATGCGAGGCATTGGCAATGGAATTTCTACATTTTGCGCCGCTTTGAATACGTGGGCAATCATTTGTTCTTGCATTGTCAAGATTTGCTCTTGATTCATGAAACTCACTTCGATGTCCAATTGTGTAAATTCAGGTTGACGGTCTGCACGTAAATCTTCATCACGGAAACAACGAGCGATTTGGAAATATCTTTCATAGCCAGCTACCATCAATATTTGTTTAAAAATTTGTGGAGATTGTGGCAATGCATAGAAGGTACCTGGGTTAACACGAGATGGCACTAAGTAGTCGCGCGCCCCTTCTGGTGTACTTTTTGTCAACATTGGTGTTTCAATTTCCAAGAAACCATTGTTATCAAAGAAATCGCGCATCGCTTTTGTCACTTTATGACGCAACATCAAGTTTGCTTGCATTTCTGGACGGCGAAGGTCTAAGTAACGATATTTTAAACGGATGTTTTCATCTACATCGATATTGTCTTGAATATAGAATGGAGGTGTTTTCGCCGCATTCAATACGCGCAACTCTTCGCAATACATTTCATATTTACCTGTTGGTAAATTAGGGTTGATGGCTGCTTCATCACGTTCTGTGATTGTACCACGCACGCACAATACATATTCATTGCGAACATCTTCTGCTTTGTGGAAAGAATCCATATTGTGATCTGGAGATGCCACGATTTGCACCACCCCAGATCGATCACGCA
>CAUQLO010000027.1:0-23745 GCA_963518725.1 uncultured Veillonella sp.
TCGTTTGGCTAAATACAAGACCACCTGTTAAGTTCAAGTTTTTCATCATATTTTCAGGGTATACCAATAATTTATCTACCGTACGTGTGGCTAGGTGAATCATGTAATCTAATGTAATCGTTGCATCCGGTAAAATCACACGTTCTACAGAGCTATGGGAAATATCCCGTTCATGCCATAAAGCTTGATCTTCAAAGGCCGCTTGTGCATGACCCCGCAAGATACGTGCTAAGCCACAGATTCTTTCGCAAGTAATCGGATTCCGTTTATGCGGCATTGCAGAGGACCCTTTTTGTTTCGGACTGAAATATTCTTCCGCTTCACGCACTTCTGTACGTTGTAAGTGACGAATTTCCAAAGCGATACGATCCAAGGTACCACCGATAACAGCAATCATGGATAATAATTCTGCATGACGATCACGAGATACCACTTGTGTAGCTACTTTCACAGGTTCTAAGCCCAATTTTTCACATACATATTGTTCCACAAATGGGTCAATATTGGAGTACGTTCCTACAGCACCAGACAGTTTACCTACTGCTACAGATTGACGAGCCTGTTCTAAACGAGCAATGTCACGATCAATCTCGGACATCCAATTCACCAATTTTACGCCAAATGTGATAGGCTCTCCATGAATACCATGCGTACGACCAATCATCGGCGTATATTTGAACTCTACCGCACGGCGAGCTAGGACCTCGCGGAAATTGCGCAAGCCTTTTAACAATAAGTCGCAAGCTTGTTTCATCATGTATCCCAAGGCCGTATCTTTTACATCTGTGGACGTTAAGCCAAGATGAATGTATTTCGCAAACTCAGGTCCTACATATTCGCCTACGGCAGTGACAAAGGAAATGATGTCATGATTCGTTTCTCGTTCAATCTCACGAATCCGTTCTACTTCAAAATCACCTTTCTCACGAATCGCTACGGCCGCTTCTTTTGGGATAATCCCCAATTCCGCCTGCGCTTCCGATGCCAAAATTTCAACTAATAACATCGTATCGAACTCATTCCGTTCGCTCCAAATATGTCCCATCTCTTCACGAGTGTAGCGATTAATCATAACATGACTCCTTTATTCATTCTCATGTCCTTGTGGACGAATCGTATTAACCATAGTGAAAGCATACCTAACCTAGGTATAGTCTATTACTTTACTATTATACAAAAATCGTGGGCAACTGTCAGCTATTAGTTGGGCCTTTAGTATAGATACACTAGAGGTCAATCTTACCGTTATACCTTTCTAGTATCAAGTTGAACTGTCAACCAACAGTTGACCGTTCAGTTCTGCATATTACGCACGCCTGCCGGGATAGCCCCCACCAAGCAAATCACTCCAAATACAACTAGTGCAACAGCGCTGTTATATTCCATCATTTCTAATGCCGTTCTTCCTTCTATGGTATATGCAAGAATGACCCCTATGAGCGCCATACTCAAGGTTTGTCCCAATAAGCGTACAGTAGAAATCGTAGAAGAGGCAAAGCCAATGTACGTTTTCGGCACAGAACTCATGATGAGGTTGTTATTCGGCGGTGCAAAGCAACTAACCCCGATACCAACAATAGCTAAGCTTACCATGATAATTGCCATACTTTCAGTGAAAGTACCATAAGCCATGCTAAGTAATCCTACCCCAATGAGCACCATCCCCCATCGAGCAAATTGAGCCGGGTTATGCCGATCCGACAAGGCCCCCATCCGTGGCGCTAAGAATACCATAATCCCGGTTTGGATACACAACGTTAAGCCCGTCATGCGAGAATCAAAGCCCATTATCATTTGTAAAAACAAGGACAATACGAATCCCACCCCAAAGGTAGCGCTAAAATTCATCATCGCTGCAATACTAGACATAGTAAAACCTAGATTCGATGCAAACATTCTGACTGGAATAAGGGGATCCGTGCTATTCCATTCTTTATATCCCAAAATGCTTAACGCTATACTTCCCGCCACGATTGCATAGGGGCTCCACCAGAAACGAACCCATTCTGTAATACCAATCATAACCGCACTAATACCGAAGGCATATAACATTAAACTGCTGAAAGATAGATTACTATCGGGGGCATGCACCCACTCTTGTTGCAGCGAACGAAAGGCCATTCCATTTGCCACAATCCCCAGTAAAGCAGTAAACACAAAAATACTGCGCCAGCCATAATAGTAATTTAAAAGTCCACCTAATGCCGGCCCCAAGGATAGCCCTAAATACACCATTCCCCCAATCATACCGAACGCATACCCACGTCGCTCCACTGGTACAGACAAGGTTAAAATCGACATAGATGTAGTATATACAATCCCTAAAGCAATCCCTTGCAAAGCCCGATAGAACATTAACATTTCTACAGACCCCACAAAGCACATACACACAGATATAATCGTAAATACAACACTACCTATATAAAATAACTTGCGCTTTCCATACATATCCGCTACCTTACCAGCAGGAATCACCGCCACCGTACAACATAGCAAAAAGGCTTCCACCACCCATGCCATATCATTCGTAGTAGCCCTAAACTCGCGCATCATATCTGGGAAAGACATAGTCAGCGAACTCGATGCAAAAGGATTCAAAAATGCCGCTAGCATCATCGTATATAAAACAGACTTCATCTAATTATCACTCCTTGTTTCAATATACTCTCATTATAGCAATCCCCATTTACTTTTGAAAGTAACAGAAATAGATAGTCAACAATAACAATCTATACATATACTTGTCATTATAAAATATGCTATACTAAGGGTAAAAATTAGTTCAAAGATATCTTCTTCTATCCACTGTAGGGGGGCACACTTATGTTATTCTTTTATTTTATCGCGTTTATAATCGCTATTTGTAGTTTTTATTATTGCCAAAAAGAAAAATCTAAACGCACATCATTTATATATTCCTTATGTATATTCTTTTTTCTAGCTATAGCTGTTAATTTTTTAGCACCTCCAAGCACTAATACTGCACAGTCAAAGCAAAATTCTAGTTCCACATATTTAAACCCTGAAGAAAAAGAACAAGTAAAAGCAACCGCAATGGATATATTAAATCATACCCCTCAACTTACAGATGAAGTAGAAAAGGCTACCTGGTTTCAATCTTGGGGTACCGAACCATACGGTCCGCAAGATAATATCTACTGGAGAGCAAAAGTTGATCAAAATAAAACTGTACAGCAATTTCTAAAGTTTGTAACTTTTTCTGACTTTTCCCGTCAATCCGTATTTTGGCGAAAATTAACTTTTTCTACAAACGAAGGGAATTGGGAATATTATACAGAATCTGGTGTACAAGGAGATGGAAAAAACACCATTGTAGTGCATGGAGGAAAATATGAAATTCTTGATGTAAAATACGACAATGTAGAAAAAGGAATTAAACTTTTAGTAGAAGGTACAAACCCAATTATTCGCTATTCGGGAATGTCATATTATCAGGACTATCGCGTTCCACCAGAAGTAATTCAAGAATTAAAGAGAGCTGTAACATTACATGAGAACTAAAAAAAATTAAACTATTCTCTTAAATAGCTGAGTATAATGACAGTACTCTTTATTTGTGCTATACTGTAAGCATATAGGTTGAGTGTTTCCATCGAAACACAGAATCCCCACAGTGGCATCTGTGGGGATTCTAATTTTAGATGACAAATCTCGCTAAGCATGATATAATTTAGTTAACAACAAGTTGACTAGTTCCATGAGAACAATAAACCCCCACAGCGCCTACTGTGGGGGCTTTGCTTTTTAAATTTTCTGAAGCGCTGCGGCTTTTCCCTCCTCCCCCCTAGAGTCCCCCCATAGAAACAACATATCTCACCACACAATATGATAATGCAAAAGAAAATCCGCATTGCTTACTAAAAACTTTCACGCAGGGCAGTTTTTAGAAGTAATGCGGATTTTCGTACTACGTATATCCTAGAGATATGTTGTTTCTATTTGAACTCGTTGCAAAGAGATGCAAACAAGTCTGCATCTGGTTTCACCACGTCATGCACTAATGCACGAGCATGTGGGCCACCATTAGCAGCATATAATGCTTGTTCAAAGGATGGTTTTGTTGTGTCTTGATAAATCAAGCCAGTTACAAGACCATTTGTTTCGCCTAACATAGCAAATGCTTCTGCACGGTTTGTTGGATCATAACCTTCTGGCAAGTTTACCAAATTATCTTTGAAGTAATCATAGCCATTTTGTTTATTGTACGTTACGCAAGGGCTGAACACGTTGATGAAAGAGAATCCTTCATGTTGCATGCCTTGTTTAATCAAGTCCACTAATTGCGCACGATTTACCATATAACTTTGAGCCACGAATGTTGCACCAGAAGCGATAGCTGTTTCGCAAATTGGCAATGGACTTTCAAAAGAACCATGTGGAGACGTTTTTGTCACAAATCCCACATCAGAACGTGGAGATGTTTGACCTTTTGTTAAACCATAGACATGGTTATCCATAACTATATAGGTAACATTGACATTACGTTTGAACGCATGAATCGTATGGCCCATACCAATGGCAAAGGCATCACCGTCACCACCACAAACCACTACATTCATATCTTCATTCGCTAATTTCACACCTTGTGCATATGGAAGTGCACGACCATGTGTAGTATGCGCACCATAGGCATAGAAGTAACCACCGATACGGCTAGAGCAACCGATACCAGAGATAACCGCCAATTTTTCAGGCGCAATATCAAGAGCTGCTACTGCATCAGCGATAGCTGCTTGCACCCCATAGTGACCACAACCTGGACACCAGTTAGGGCGGATGTCATTTCTATATTGATTTGCTGTTGCCATTATAAAACCTCCTTAATTGCCGCTTTTACATAAGATGTTGTAAATGGATTACCATCGTATTTTAAGCAACTAGAAAGTTTTTCTTTATTCGGCATGTTGATGCGGAACAAGTTAGTCAATTGACCTGTTGCATTTTGCTCGCAGATCACAACTTTTTTAGCACTGTTATAGAATGGTAGCAATTGTTCTTTCGGGAACGGTTTGATCAAGCGAAGTTGTAAGTGGTTCACTTTGTGGCCTTCTGCCTCTAATTCCACCACCGCTTCTTCGATAGCACCACGGCTAGAGTTAATACCGATCACAAGAACATCTGCTTCCTCATGTTTGGCATTGTTCAAGAATGGTTCGTATACGTCTGCTACTGTAGATAATTTGCGGAAACGTTTATCTGTTTGTGCCACGTGCATAGAAGGAGCCTCTGCTGGCTTACCTTCTTCGTTATGCTCAAGGCCAGTAGACAAGAATAGACCATTTTTCATACCTGGGATGGTACGAGGGGAAATACCGCTTTCAGTCAATTCAAAACGTTTGAAGTATTTAGGAGCTTCCAATGCTGGCAATTCTTCTTCTTTCATCAAATTACCACGTTCAATACCAACACGGTTCAAATCGAATGTTGGTACAGATTGTTTATTCAAGCCTTGTTGTAAATCAGGCATGAAAATAACTGGACATTGGTATTGTTCTGCCAAGTTGAAAGCATGTTGAATTTCATAGAAACATTCTTCAATGCTTGTAGGTGCGATAACGATATTAGAGTAATCGCCATGCGCATTGTAGCAAGCTGCATCGATATCGGATGTTTCCACTTTTGTAGCCATACCAGTGGATGGGCCAGAACGTTGTACATCGATAACCAACATTGGCAATTCCGCCATAGATGCCATGGACAAGGATTCCGCCATCAAGCTCAAACCAGGGCCAGATGTACATGTAAAGCCACGAACACCAGCATATACGCCACCCATCGCCATCATACAAGCAGCAATTTCATCTTCTGTTTGTACCACTGTGGCACCGATTTTGTCCATTTTCTTAATCATGTATTCCATCACTTCAGAAGCTGGTGTAATCGGATAGGATGCCATGAAACGGGAACCTGCCGCAATCGCACCTAATGCTAATGCTTCGTTACCAAGCAAGAACATTTGGTCTTTTGGTTCCGGTTTATCTAATGTATCTACCTCTACATCACCCAATTGTTCTTTCACAAGATCATAACCTAATTGGAATGCTTGTAAGTTTTTGTTAATAATATCTTCGGATTTTTTCGCAAAGCGCGCTTTTATGGCTGTTAAGAACAGCTCCGTTTCAAAACCCAATAGAGCTACAGACATGCCCAATGCCACGATATTACGCATCAACAAGGAACCTTGTTGTAATGCGGTTTCGGAAATTGGTAATGCTAAACATGTTACACCAGTTCCTTCAAATGCTTCAAAATTAGGATTTACTTTGCTATCGCAAATGATAAAGCCACCTTCGCGCACTTCTTTACCATGCATATCCACAGTTTCTTGATCTAATGCCACCAAGAAATCGATATACTCACCGACTGTCATAATTTGTTCTAATGCGATACGTAATGCAAATGTTGTGTGACCACCTTTGATACGAGATGCAAACAAACGTTGGCTGTACAAGGAATATCCTTCTTTGGCAAGTATAGTAGCTAAAATTTCGCCACAACTTTCAATGCCTTCACCTTGCTGACCGCCCATTTTCCAGATAAAATCTTTACGTTTTTGCAAGAGATTCACCCTCCTTAGGATTCTAATATAGGACTACAGAAAGACTGTATTTATTCAGTGTTTTCAATACACATCAATCTCTCAAAGTTCACCTCTTATAATAGCATTTTTACCACTTTTCATCAATCATATTCCCTATATTTATAAAGCATGTTTGCCTCTCATTTTCCATCATTTGTCAAACAAATCTAAGGCTCCTCCCCTCATATAGTTATTACCTATAACCCAAGAAGTACAAAAACCCCGGCCAAGAGAATAAAGCCGAGGTTTTTGTATTTGAGAAAAAAGAGAGAGAACATTTGAAATAGCTTCAAATGTTTTGTTGGGGCAATGGGGGGCGCCCCATCGGTAAAAGTAGGGTCTTTTACCGTGGAAGGTGTAAGGTACGCCTTCCTATTGTAAGTTAGGTAGATAAAGAGAGAGATCTTTATCTAGCAAAGGTAGTGTGAACCCTTTGCTTGAGTTATTATAACAAACCACTTCGCAAATGTAAATATCATTTTTTAAAATTCCTATAATTTCACTATATGTATTATATATAACCCACCTATTTTATACAATTGTATACTATGATACGAGATTAGCCTTCTTTTTGTTTCGCCAACAATTCTGCATGCGCCTTTTTAAAGACAAAGGCGTTCCGCACGTGAGCTCGCATACGTTCTTCCGCAAGCGCTCCATTGCGGTCATGGATGGCTTCCATAATTTGTTGATGCTCTAAATCGCAAGAGATGGTTCTCGTTTTATCGGACGTACTGATATACATATCTCGATTCACCATTTCCCGGAAATCTGCTAAATATTCTGCCACTCGTTCATTACCAGAAAATTCTGCGATCATGGTGTGAAAGCGACTATTGATGGCTACTCGTTCCTCTGGATCTTCTGTATGAATCCCCGCATCACATACATCTTGCAATTCTTCCAATTGTTCTTGCGTGCATCGCTCCGCACACAACCGCGCGCCCAAGCCTTCCATCACTTCACGACATTGGTACATGGCCACAATTTCTTCCGGAGAGTAGCCTTTCACAGTGACACCTTTCCAAGGCTTAATCACCACCAGGTTATCTTTTGCCAATTTCCGAAATGCCTCACGCACCGGCGTAGCACTCACATTCAATTGCTCCGCAATGCGCACTTCGCTGAGTTTCATCTTTGGTTTTAGCGACCCCGTCAAAATGGCTTGCTTCAATGACATATACACTTGTTCGCTCAATGGCAATCGCCCAATTGAATCGATACTATGCAAACGATATTCCTCTACTTTGTCCATTCTACTTGCTCCTTCACATTCGATCGCCTATCCCTCTCCAGGCGCATGGTATATTACTTTCATTATACGGGAAAGACCACAAAAAAATCAATGTATGCATAGGAACTTCCTTTTCCCCAACTAAGTTGTCTATGATATAATAGAACTACCAATACTATGTAATTATTAACTATAGGAATCAACCATGAGTCGTTGTCTAATTATTATAAATCCCGTATCTGGCGGTGGCAGAGCCCGTCGCTATGTGATGGAACTGCAGTGGCAATTAAGCGCCCTCTTCGATCGATTAGAAGTGAAGTTTACGCGCCAAGCTGGTGATGCCACTCAATTTGCCATTGAGGCCTCCAACGAAGGATTCGACGCTATTTTTTGCATGGGTGGCGATGGCACCATCAATGAAACAGTGAACGGCATTGTGAAAGCTGGCTGTCGCGCCAAGTTTGGATTCATCCCCATCGGCACTGTAAACGACATGAGTCGCGCCTTGGGCATCCCCCTACAACCATTAGAGGCCATTCACGGCTTAAAGAATAGCACCATTCGTCACGTCGATATTGGCCGCTGTAATGACGGCTATTTCTGCAACAATATCGCCATCGGTGTCATCCCCGAAGTCGTGGCATCCGTCACACCAAAAGAAAAACAATTACTGGGCCCCTTGGCGTACTTCGCCAAAGGTGGACAAGCCCTATTTACCACAAAAGATTATCGCTTTAGCATCACTACAGAAGAGGGTACACAAGAGTTCATGTCCCCCTTGGTGATCGCATTACTCACCAATGTGGTGTCCAGTTTTGAACACTTCATGCCCACTGCTTCCGTCGATGATGGGTACATGCGTATCATCATTTTTAAAGAATATTTCATCATGAACCTATTCTTTATTTTACCGCTCATCCTAAGCGGTTCTATTTACAATTCCAAATATGTAACAATTTTGAAAGTCAAACGAGCGCGCATCGAAGTCTGCGACACCATGGATGCCACCACGAACATGGACGGAGATATCGGTCCTGACGCACCGGTAGAGTTAGAAGTATTACCGAAGTTCCTACAAGTCTATGTGCCTAACAAGCGACGCAAAAAGACAACCAATTTATTTCTAAATCCATTACAACCAAAATCCTAAACCAATAGGGACCATCATCACGCCCTAAGCAAAAAAAGAATGTTCGCGACTCCTCTTATATGAGTAGCCCCAACATGTATTATAGAACTAAAAAGAGGAAAGTTGAGCACACCGCATCAACTTTCCTCTTTGCTATATTCCATAGGTCCAGTCTACTGGATTATTTCGTTTTCCCCCTACATCAATGCGTTGCAATACATCTCGCAACTGGCTCTGTGTGACCACAATATCTCGGATACCACCACCGATGGTCGTCGTTTCTCGCACACGCATAGCTAGGTCCACCCCTTCCATACGCAAGCCTTGCAAGAAGATGTGTTGAATCCAAGTATTGCCCGTGTTGGAAAACACGATCCCTATACGGCTATGGCGAATCTGAATATCCGACCCGTGCCACTGTTCCGTCACACTGGATCCCACCGGATTGCCCGCAAGTACCACTATCCCTTGTTGCATATACTCCATCGCCAATCCTTGCATATAGAGCCCTACGCCATCCCAGTGTAATCCATCACCGCTGAACATGCCTTCCATCTTCACATCTTGCACATAGAATTGCTGTATCTGTGTAGCTTTCACCATATGTGCCGGTGCATTGCGCAACACAACATTCTCCAGCACAATATCCTTCCCATGATGGATGGATACCAAGGACGAACGAGTGCTCAATCCTTTATCATAACTGGCGCCACGTCGCATAGCAGACTGCACTTCTAACTGGCTAAGAACTCCTTTTTCCTCTAGCTCCTCTGGATTTACCACTTCTTCCTCTGAAAGTTCCTTATCGGTCAGTAAACGTGTATTCCAACCATGACCATCGATGGTGCCTCCACGAACGATCACACGTTCCGCAGGCACTGATCCATCCCCTTCTATATTGAGGACACCTAAATAGGATGTTCCCCCAGTAGCCACATAGTTAGGTCGCAAAAAAGCTATACTGTCATCAACCGCCTCTAGCACAGCCCCTTCCTCTAACTCCAAGGTCATGTAACTATGCAAAAACAGAGCTCCCGTCCGATACACACCTTTGGACAAGTGCAAAATACCACCTGCTGGTGTGTCCCGAATCGCCTTTTGCAAGGCTAGGGTATTGTCCGTCACCCCATCGCCAATAGCCCCATAGGCAGTGGCCTCAATTTTCGGTTCCTTCGGCAGTGTTTTCATCGGTACCTTCGATGATACAGAGACTACCTGCCCCTGTAGATCTAATCCTTTTACTTGCACCATATACACCGTATCTGGTGTTAATCCTTCCAACCGTGTTCGAGGCGACACCGTGTCTCCTTCACCATGCGGTGCTAGGTGTTCTACTAAGTCTCCATCTACGTACACATCATAGACCTTAGCATCCGCCGTATCCGCCGGAGACCATTCTATGTCCAATGTAGTACTCCGATGTCCTACTGCTGGTATATGTAAATCAAAATCGCCCACCTCTGTCACATAGGGCGTAACCGGTGTCGTATACGTAACGTACAAGTTCCACCCCAGTCCCACCAAGCCTAAGAGCAAACCTAAGGCAATGGCACCTATCCAATATCGTTTATATGATCGTAATTTCATTATCGTTATCCTTCACATCTCATGTTTACGTAACACACAAGTTTATCCTATGATTCTAGTGATTCTATATGTATCATTCTACATGATTTCCCCAAATGGTCAATACTCATCTAGGGGATTCACCTGCAGAATGGACCCCATAGGAATGACGGTCTCCCGTACCGTCATAGTTTTATGCAAAGGATCTATCTTGCGCAACCGTCCTTGTATCCTCACATAGGACCGTCCCGAATAGTATTCTACGCTAATCATATCTCCCGTAGTGAGTCGTTGTAACTGATGGTCCAGCTCCTCTAATTGTTCCTCTGAAAGCACCTTTCGTCGCTCTACATAGGTCGCCTCTTCCTCTAACAAAGCTTCAAACCCTTTTAACGCCGCAAAGGGCATAAACTGTTTCGCCCGTTGTAACAAGGTCATCTTACTTCTCTTATGTTGCATTATGCCCCCCTATTAAAGTATTACGGAACCGCATTGTGCCTTCCTCTTGCAAGCTACTAGCCCGCAATATAGAATTGCCACCAAACTTTTCCTTAATCTCCAATACAGTTCGCTCCACTTGATAGGCCTTTTCTTCCTCCCCCTCGTTCGTGGCAAATAAATCCATCTCCCAAGGAATCGCCTCGCGGTTGACGAGGTCTTCTAATCCCACTGAAAGTTGCCGAATCTCTTGCGCCTGATGCGTGGTCTCTCGATATAACCGCAACACGGCTTCCGACAAGACAGCTACAGAACAAGTATACTCCGGCAAAGACCGAGATCCACCCGTTCGGCGTACCTCTCGATTTGCATACGCCACCGACACAGAAACATGCTTCGTCACTGCTCGCTCCGCAATCAATTCTAACACCAAGGATTCCACCATTTCCCTCAAAGGCACAAAGCATTCATCAAAGGTGTAGTTCCGTAGTAAAATCTGCCCTCGTGATAGGGAATGCTTCGCTGGTCGATAGGCATGAATTTCTTTCATCGTACACGGTTCTCGCCCCCACGCATGGTCGATGAGTAACTCCGCATTGACACCAAACTCTCTATACAGACGTGCCTCTGGTACCGTAGTAATGCCATGCAAGTCCACCACCCCATACTTGCGCAATCGATTGGCAATCCCTTTTCCGATCTGCCAAATATCTGTGATGGGTTGGTGATACCATATCTTTTCTTTAAATCGCGTCTCGTCCAATAGACCAATCCCCTGTGGTTCATGCTTCGCCAACACATCTAAGGCAACTTTGGCTAAAAATAAATTCGTCCCTATCCCCACCGTTGAATAAATACCTGTTTTTTCTAGCACTTTTCCTTGAAATGTAAGCGCCAGTTCTGGAAACGTTTGCTTATATAAACGACCATAAGGAGTGACATCAATAAAGTACTCATCAATGGAATATACATGAATATCTTCCGGTGCTACATATTCTAATAAGGTCCCATAAATAGTGGCAGATACCTCCATGTACCGTCGCATCCTAGGTTTTACCGCCATATATTCTACGGTAGAAGGAATCTCAAATAACCGACATCGATTCTTCACACCTAATTTCTTTAACGCTGGAGAAATAGCCAATGTAATCGCCCCTAGACCACGAGATGCATCCGCTACAACAAGAGGCGTCGTAAAAGGATCTACCCCTAAATCTGCACACTCTACAGAGGCATAAAAACTTTTCAAATCTAAACACATATACACTGCCATACTATCCCTCCTTTATAGGAGTATCATAGCATATTTGTTCTATATTTTCAATATATATGTTTGGTATATTAATCTTACAATAGTATAGTAATTTACTATATTTTAAAAAGATTACTACACTATACACCCTGTATTTGACTTGGTTTACCACTAGGAAATACATCTCATTATATCCGACCTCAACGTTTTTTAAACAACTTTAACATTCCATGATTCTAGTATTGAACTAAACTCATTGCTATTACAACCAACTCATTTTGGCCTATAACCCTATAACACTATACTCCCGCATCTATATTGAAAATTAGATAAAGAAAACAGGTTGCCCCGAAGGACAACCTGTTGTAAGTTTGTGTGATATAATTGTATTTCTGATTATAAGAAACGATTCAAGGAAGCAGTGCTTGCCAAGTGACGATCAGTCATACCCATTTCTGCTGGAGTGCAACCCAATGCAAGACCAATTAATTGGCTCATGTGGATGATAGGCATATCACCATTCATTGGAACAGTTGCTTTTGCTTCTTTTTGGAACATATCCAATTGCATTTGGCAAAGTGGGCATGGTGTTACGACACAATCAGCACCTTCTTTTTGCGCATCCGCATTGATAGAACCAGTCATTTGCATTACAGAATCATGTGCAGGGTATACTGCATGGAAACCACAGCAATCTAATTTACGGGAGAAATCGATTGGAGTAGCGCCTAATGCTGTAATCAAATCTGCCAAACTTGTTGGGATTTGCATATCTTCGAAGCCCATTTCTTCTGCTGGACGAAGGATATGGCAACCATAATATTCAGCAACACGAAGACCAGTCAATGGACGAGTCACTCTTGCTTTCAAATTATCTAAACCATATTCGCGGATAAGAACCCACAAGAAATGTGTTACTTCGCTAGTACCTTTGTAGTTCATACCAGCTTCGCCAAGAATGTTGTTTACTTTTTGACGAGTTACTTCATGATCATCAAGCTCTTTTTTAGCTTCGCGAAGCATTAAAGTACAAGTGTTACAAACTGTAAGGATATCTAAGCCTTCTTTTTCAGCTAACGCAATGTTACGAGCGTTAGTGGAAAGAGTCAATAATGGATCGATATCTTGAACGTGAGACGCGCCGCAGCAAGTCCATCCGTCTAATTCTTGGATTTCGATACCTAATTTTTTCGCTACTGCAACGGTTGCTAAGTAGTCTTCTTTAGATGCGCCTTCTAATACGCAACCTGGGAAAAATCCGTATTTCATTATTTTCCAGCCTCCTCTACTGCACGACCGATTGTACGAACACCTTCAATACCATCCACTGGTTTATGTGGAACCACCAATTCGAATGGATTGATTTTGCCATGTTTCCATAAACGAAGAGCATATAGACCTTGTTTTGCAGAATCCAATAATCCGTCTGTTTTCAAGCTCATTGTTACTTCGTTTAGGCGACCAGTTTTTAACAAGTCTTGTTTGAAAGCGATAGCATGACGAGTACCTTTATTGGACAAGCCAGCTTGTGTCGCTACACGGCGAAGGTTGGAAATATCTTTTTCTGGTTTCAAATGTTTAGGACAACGAGTGATACAGTTCATGCAATGTACACATTTCCACAAGCCATGGTTGAAAGCTGGTGTAGTATGCGCCATTGCGGACACATCACGGGAGTCAGTTACAAAGCGGTTAGCTTTTGTATATACATATGGATCCAAGAAGTCTTCACGGTTAGCAGATAATTTGTTACATTCGGAAGCACAGCATCCGCAAAGGATACATTCTGTGTTCATAACGAATTTTTTGAAGTCTGCAGCAGTTTGACGAGTACCAGTTTTAGTTGTGAATTCTGGTTTTACGAAGATCCAAGGAGCTACTTCTTTCAAGCGGCTAACTTTTGCTTCCCAGTCAACAACTAAGTCACGGATTACATCGAAGTTACCGATTGGTGCTACTGTGATTTCATCAGAACCAAAACGTTCAGTTACTTCGTCGATTTTAGCTTCACAACCAAGCATTGCTTGACCGTTAACTTTCACGGAGCAAGCACCACATACTGCGGAACGGCAAGCTGCAACGAAAGTTAATGTTGGATCGATTGTATCTTTAATTTTTTGTAAGCCCCAAAGGATAGTACGGTCTGCTTCGTAATCGAAAGTATAAGACTGTACATAAGCGCGGCCTTCATTAAAGCGGTGGATATGATAAGTAATTTGTCTCATCTTAGTACTTCCTTTCTTGTGGTTCGTATTTAGTGAACACTACATCGCGTTCGGACATTTCGTATTCGCCATTTGCGCCAAGTTTCCAAATTGTATGTTTTAAGTATTGGGAATCATCACGTTTAGGGAATTCTTCACGAACGTGAGCACCACGGGATTCTTTACGGTTTAACGCACCTAATGCGATAGCTTTCGCAACTGTTAACATAGATTTGATTTCTACATAGTTAACGAATGCCATGTTATAAGTACGGTTGGAGTCGCCTACGTAGCAAGTTTCATACTCTTTTGTTAAACGATCGATAACTTCAAGAGCTTCTGAGATACCTGCTTCGTTACGGAAGATACCTACTTTATTCCACATAGCTACTGCTAATTCATCACGAATTTCAGCTACTGGACGACCAGAAGTACGGGATGTAACTTCAACGAATTTAGCTTCCCATTCATCAGCTTTTGCTTTTAATTCAGCATCGCAATCTGCGAATGTGCTAGCTTGTGCATAATCAGCAGCGCCTGCACCGGATACTTTACCGAATACAACGCCGTCTGCCAAGGAGTTACCACCTAAACGGTTAGCACCATGGATAGAGATACAAGATGCTTCACCAGATGCGAAGATACCAGGGATTTCTGTTGCACAAGTTTTGTAGTCAACTACGTCGATACCGCCCATGATGTAATGGCAAGTAGGACGAATTGGCACTGGATCAGTTAATGGATCGCAATGTTCGAAGCAAAGAGCCAAGTCACGGATACCATGAAGTTTTTCGATAATAACTTCTGGTCCTAAGTGACGAAGGTCAGCTACTACGTATGCATCAAGGCCAGAACCATTGAAACCACGACCAGCTGCGATTTCATCTTCGATTGCTTTTGCTACAACGTCACGAGATGCTAATTCCATTTTGTTAGGAGCGTATTTTTTCATGAAACGTTCGCCCTCAACGTTTAACAAGTATCCGCCTTCACCACGAACCGCTTCGGACATCAAGATACCAGTTTTACCAAGACCAGTTGGATGGAATTGAATCATTTCCATATCTTTTAAGCCTACGCCAGCACGGAATGCTGCTGCCATACCGTCGCCAGTGGAAAGGAATGGGTTAGTTGTACGAGTCCAGAATACACGGCCAGCACCACCAGTGGATAATACGATGGATTTCGCTTTGATAATTTCTACTTTACCTTTTTTCATATTCCAGATAATAGCACCACCAGCTTTACCGTCTTTTACAACGATATCTAATAGGTACCATTCTTGTAAGAAATGTACGCCTTCTTTAAGACATTGTTCATATGTTGTATGAAGAATAACGTGACCAGTTTTATCCGCACTGTAGCATGTACGTGGATAGGATTGTCCACCAAAGTTACGTTGTGCGATTTTGCCTTCGTCTGTACGAGAGAAAGGAGTTCCCATGAAATCCATTTCTAATACGCCTTCTGGGCAACGTTGACAGAAGAATTCGATAGCGTCTTGGTCACCTAAATAGTCAGAACCTTTTACTGTATCGAATGTGTGAACTTCTGTGGAGTCTTCTTTTGCTACATTATTTAACGCCGCATTTACACCACCTTGTGCCATTGCTGTGGCAGAACGTGTTGGGAAAATTTTTGTGATCAACGCTACACGCAAACCGTCGCGTCGTGCAGCTTCTAAAGCAGCTCGTTGGCCTGCTCCACCACTACCTACTACGAGAACATCATATTGTTCCATACGTACCTCCTCAAAAACACTTGTCTTATTTTGAACTATACCTCTTACATACGTTCCGAAATAAGTGACTATGTTTAACTGCATATATGACTTATACATGCATCAATCTATAGCCTTATTATATACGGTATTCCAAAGTGTTACAATTGTCACAGACAGCGTTAAAACCCCTATTTTTACAAGGGATTAGCCCGTTTTGATAATCTTTTTCACACCTTTTGCCGATCTATAAAACGCTATAATATTTTCAACAAGATTCTCATCTAATATATACTTTTACAGTGTACATTTATCTTTCCGTTTAAACATCTTGTTATTACCCTATTTTGTATGTTCTATAATTTTTTGTCATTATTAAATTTTATTTTCAGAATACTTTACTAAAATCCTTTTAAAATATTTACCATTTTCTTATATGATATTATTTCTCATTAATTATTTTGTATTTCAATATATTTATTTTGCATGCTTGAGATTACTAAAAATCATATTACTATATATTGATTTTTATCACAGTGTAACCACAAGTAATATCTATCTTTTTCTATTTCCTTTCTCTGAAAGTATCCATTAGCAACTGTCTAAAATAGAAAAAAAGACGACAGAATATTCCATCGGCTTTAATCCCCTTTTCTTATACCTCACATTTTTCTGTAACAATAGATACTTTTTAATGTCACTATATACATAACAAGATACACACAATCAGATTACTCTAATAACAAATTACATAGATCAACGCATTTCTAACACCTTTATTTTGTAAAGTATCTTTTCCTCATTAAAGCATGCATTTTTGACATTGTTAAGCCGTTGAGAAAAAAACACCTATATAGTATAATTTTAGAAGATGTTGTATTAATGCAACGCCTTAGCATACAATATATTGATATTGAGTCTGTGTGAAAACATATCTATGCACTCTCATTTACAACACGTAAATGGGAGTCCTTTTATGGTCGCGGTTTTGTACATGTGGTAGACGGATATGCTTTCACATATATTCAATATATGTGAATACTCTTAGCAATGGATACAATCACCCTACATGTTTAGGAAAAAGGAGACACTCATGAGCATTATGATCAAGAAACGGGATGGCCATTATGAGCCATTGTCGGTAGAAAAAACGAAGAAAATGGTTGCTTTCGCTTGTTTAGGCCTAGATTCTTGTGATCCTATCGAATTGGAAATGGATTGTAAGTTACAATTCGTAGACGGCATGACGACGAAACAAATTCAACAAACCCTTGTACAGACTGCCATTGAGAAAGTCATCCAAAAGGTAGACGACGGTTTCGGCAACATGGTAAACCGCATGAACCAAGACTGGCAATTTGTAGCAGCTCGTCTATACTTATTCGATTTGTACAAAGAAGCTGCTATCAATCGTAAATACAAAGCATTCGGTTATGGTAATTTTACCAATTTAGTAAAAACCTTAGTCGCTGCTGGCCGTTATGCAGACTTTTTCTTAACACAGTATACAGAATCTGAATTAGAAGAGTTAGGCGACTATATTAAGCCAAAACGGGATTACCTATTTAACTATGAAGGTATTAAGTTATTAGCCGACCGCTATTTGGTGAAAGGTTTCAACAAAGAGGTGTACGAACTTCCGCAAGAACGTTTCATGGCTATCGCTATGCACTTAGCTGTTATCGAAGGCGACAAAAAAGTTTACTACGCTAAAAAATTCTATGACTTGATGAGCGAGCTAAAAATGACCACGGCTACACCAACGTTAGCCAATGCTGGTACTCCATTCCATCAATTGAGCTCTTGCTTTATCTCTGGCGTAGAAGATAATCTATGGTCTATTTACGATGTGAATGCGAAGTTCTCTCGTGTGTCTAAACATGGTGGTGCTCTTGGTATTTATCTTGGTAAAGTACGTGCCTTAAACTCCGATATTCGTGGCTACAAGAACTCTTCTGGCGGTGTTATCCCTTGGATTCGTTTATACAACGATACAGCCGTTGCCGTAGACCAACTAGGTAAACGTAAAGGTGGCGCTACGGTAACACTTGACGTGTGGCACAAAGACTTCTACGAGTTTGTTGAACTTCGCACGAACAATGGCGACGATCGCCGTAAAGCGCACGACATCTTCCCTGCTCTATCTGTACCAGATATTTTCATGGAACGTGTTATCAACCGTGAGCATTTCACATTATTTGATCCACATGAAGTATCTCGTGTGATGGGCTTTCACCTAGAAGATTATTACGATGACGATACGAATAAAGCTTTCACAGAAAAATATTTGTCCTGTGAAGCGCATCCAGATTTACACGGCATCGAAGTGAGCGCCTTGGATATGATGAAAAAAATCATGCGTTCTGCCGTAGAAACTGGTACACCGTTCATCTTCTTCCGAGATACTACGAACCGTGCAAACCCTAACAAGCATGCAGGCATGATTTATGCGTCTAACTTGTGTCATGAAATTGCCCAAAACGTTGGTTTCACCGATTTAGATGAAGAAATTATTCAAGAAGATGGTTCCATCGTGACTCGCACAAAAGCGGGGGACATGGTAACGTGCAACTTGAACTCCATCAACCTGGGGCAAACCACTGATGAAGAATTGGAAGAAAACATCGCGTTACAAGTTCGTATGTTGGATAACGTAATTACGATCAATCAATTCCCAGTGCCTGAAACACGTGTAACTAGCGAAAAATACCGTGCCATCGGCCTTGGCACTAGCGGTTACCACCACTATTTGGTAAAACATAAGGTGCAATGGGAAAGCGAGGCTCACTTGGAAATCGCTGATACATTGTTTGAAAATATTGCTTACTCTGCTATCAAGGCATCTATGGAGCTGGCGAAAGAAAAAGGGGCATACCCTGCTTTCAAAGGTTCTCAATGGGAAACTGGTGAATATTTCGAGCGCCGTGGTTATACCTCTGAAAGATGGCAACAACTGCGAGCAGACGTGGCAAAATATGGTATCCGCAATGGTTATCTAATGGCCATCGCTCCAACAGGCAGTACTTCTAATATTGCAAATACCACAGCTGGCATTGACCCTATCTTTAAAAAGTTCTTCGTAGAAGAGAAAAAAGGTAGTTTCACTCCAAAAACAGCGCCGGATTTGAGTAATGAAACGATGTGGTTCTACAAAGAAGCGCATACTATCGATCAACAATGGTCCATCAAGGCTTGTGGTATCCGCCAACGCCACATCGACCAAGCACAGTCTTTCAACTTGTACATTACGCCACAGATGAAAGCAAAGGAAATTCTCGATTTATATGTGGAAGCGTATAAACAAGGCATTAAGACAATTTACTATATTCGTAACCAATCCTTAGAAATGGATGAATGCACTAGCTGTTCCTCTTAATCTTTGGTCGGTTGTACTTGAACAGGAAAAGAGCACCCCACTCTCCTCTGCAAACTAATCCTACGGTAAGTTTGCTATGGAGCATGTGGTGCTCTTTTTGTGTGTTCTGGATGATGTAAATAGAACTGCCAAAGATGTAGTCTTTTCATCTAGTACATTATCATACGTTCTTTTCAGACGATTCCATTACATTTACAAGACTTTTGGAATTTAGCTTTTCTAGTGATGCGAGTTGTGATCGAGCTAATGCTCTAAGCTCTATCATACGTTCCTTTTGCTCTATTCCTTTACTGATTAACATAGCATTGTAGCTCTCCATATTGGCAAGTACCAACAGTTCATTAAGACTTGCATAATCGCGCATATTGCCTTTCAGTGTTGGATTTTCATCTCGCCACTGTTTTGCTCTCCTATTAAATAATGCAACATTAAGCATATCAGCTTCACTAGCATATTTATAAGATAACTGTTCATTGGTAAAATCAGTTAGTAGATATTCTTTAATTGCCTCTGTATGAATTTTATAATTAATCTTTGAGATTTCGCGATTCAAATTCCAACCAAGTGATAAAGTCGAATTTTCATCTGCTTTCAATCGTTTATAATCTTGAATGATATACAATTTAAACTCTGGAGATATCCAAGAAGCAAACTCCATAGCAATATCATATTGTGCATAAGTTCCACCATACCTTCCAGATTTAGCTATAATCCCAATGGCATTTGTAGATGCAATCCATTTTTGTGGTGTCATAGTAAATCTATTAAGACCAGCTTCATTTCTAAACGTGTCGAATTGCACACGGTTAAAATTTCTATTATTAAGAGTTTCCCATAGTCCTATAAATTCTAATGTATTTCTATTCCTCATCCAATTTTGAATAACAAAACGAGGATCATCACTATTTCTATACTTTGCAATATCCGTAAGGCTTATATAATCATTTTTAAAGTCTCCTGTATAAACTTGAATAGAAAGCCCTTTTGCTTCAATTGTATCCTTTTTCACCTTAGGCATATACATCCCTCCTTTATACTGATCTGTTCGTATATTGCCATAGCACTAGTTCCTCCCATAGTAGGAAGTGATAATTCACGCTCACGTTGACGACTCTTCTACGCCTTTATTATAGCACAAACGTTTGTAATATGTTGAGATTTTAAAGGCATTATATATAATACGATTGATATGTATTTTGTTTATCATCTAAACTATACTAATATTCCTTAACACTTTCGAGTATAATTGAAATTATATGCATAAGCTATAATGATTTCGATTATAGTCGAAATCATCATTGGAATATGTATCTATTTCGAGTATAATAGAATCAATGAAAGCGAGGTGTAAGCCATGGAGTATATTAAACGCCCTAAATATATAACACAAATAGAACCATTCATTGATAAGCCAGTGATTAAGATTCTGACAGGCATGCGCCGTGTTGGAAAGTCTACGTTATTAACCATCATTAAAGATACTATCTTGCAGGAAGTCCCTGATGAACGCAAAATTTATATTAATTTTGAATCCTTAGAATTTCTAGAGATAAACACTGCAGCACTACTAGCTAAGCATCTCATAGAAACAACGAAACACCTGGATGGAAAACTCTACTATTTTTTTGACGAGATACAATTAGTGGAAAACTGGGAAAAAGTTGTAAATGGTCTGCGCGTTGATAGAGATTGTGATATCTATATTACCGGCTCCAACTCCACCTTAATCTCTGGAGAACTTGCTACACTCCTTGCTGGTAGATATGTAGAGTTTGAAATACAGCCATTTACATTTGATGAGTTTGTAGAAGTATTCCAAGAAAAACAGCTTAGTAAGGAAGAGCTATTCACTAAGTTCATCCAATTAGGTGGCATGCCTACCTTAAAATACTTTAACCTAGAAGAAAACAGTAGTTATAAATATCTAAATGATGTGTACCATACGGTTCTCATCAAAGATGTATTGACCCACAACAAAATTCGAGATGTCGATATTTTTAATCGAATCCTATCATTTACCATACAAAATATAGGGTCCCCCGTTTCAGCAACTAGTATTAAAAAGTATTTGAAAAATGAACATCGGGATGTTTCTATTGATACTATACTGAATTATTTAGACTATTGTCAGCAAGCTTTCATCCTAAAAAAAGTGCCTAGATTTGATACGGTCGGTAAAAAAAATCTTAAAATTGATGAAAAATATTATCTTACGGATCATGGATTTCGATCTGCCAAAGGATATTCTAATACGAAAGATATTGAAAGAGTCCTGGAAAATATCGTATATATTGAGCTAATTTCCAGAGGATATACCGTACAAATAGGTAAAGTAAAAGATATGGAAATCGATTTTATCGCCACTAAAGACAAAGAACGAGTATACTATCAAGTGTCCTATCTTATGGAAACAGAAGCCACACGACAACGTGAATTTGGTGTATATGCGCATGTACAGGATAATTACCCTAAGTTTGTTCTCTCTATGGATACCGTTGATTTTAGCCAAGATGGAATCGTTCATAAACATGTGATTGATTTTTTGTTGGAAAATAGTTTATAAATGTATAAATGCTATCATAAGAATGTACAGAAATGATGATATAAGACTGTACTAAATGAATAGCCCCCGCATTCTAATATAAAGTATACAAAAGCACAGGGCTCGTATCCCTGTGCTTTTTATATACCATATTTCTCCATAAAAAATAAATCTACTTCATCTATACTATAGGTTTTATCATTCTTTAACGAATCTATTCCTTTTTGCAATTCCTTATCTAATTCTTCCTTCGACAAACTAGCTAGGGATACTAATGTATCCGATTTATTTTCTTTTGGCACTGCATGTACCTTTTTAGACACACAATTTTCATTCTCCATGCCTATATACCTGCCTTTTTCATTTCATTAATGATTTTATTTTTCTAACTACTCTAATAAATACTAATACACTATTGTTTTAACTTTTGCCCAATATCATTATACATTGCTGCATCAAAGCTCACAACACTCTATCTATTAATCGTCTCTCCCCCTATCTTTTTAGTATGCATTTTTAGTATAATAAAAGGTAGTAAAACTACAAGCAAATACTAGCAGGCATTTAACTATGCTTCTACATTTCTTTATAGTATTAAATGGTAAAGTGATTGTCATCTCCTATGTTGACTTTCACCTAGACACATAGGAGATCTCTCATGGAAAAGAAACTGATTTTTAATGAACATGGTGACCGCGGCACGCAAAGTATGGTGGGCGGTAATACAACAAATTTACGGGAGTGGAATCGTATCAAATACGATTGGGCGAATATGTTATATCGCACGATGTTGAATAATTTCTGGATTCCTGAAGAAATTTCTTTGAACGAAGATATTAAACAATTCCCCTATTTAACGGATAGCGAGCGCCGCGCCTTTGACAAGATTATTTCTTTCTTGAACTTCTTGGACTCCATTCAAAGCGAGAACTTGCCAAACTTGAGCCGTTATATTACGGCTTCTGAAGTAGCTTCTTTACTTAATATCCAAGCCTTCCAAGAAGAAATTCACGCCCAATCCTATTCTTACATTTTGGATACAGTAACGAATCCAATTACTCGTGACCGCATTTATGATGAATGGCGTACGGATGAGCATTTATTGGCTCGTAACCGCTTCATCGCCGATATTTATCAACGTTTTAGCGATGAGCCATCGGAGCACAATTTAATTCGCACGATCATGGCAAACTATATTTTAGAAGGTATCTATTTCTACTCTGGATTTAGTTTCTTCTACACATTGGCTCGTCAAGGCAAAATGACCGCAACTTCCACCATTTTCAAATACATCAATCGTGACGAAGTGACTCACTTAGTATTATTCCAACACATCATTCGCGAACTTCGTGTGGAACGTCCTGAGCTATTTACTCCTGAACTAGATGCTGAATTAACGCAAATGCTTCGTGAAGGTACAGAAAATGAAATCGCTTGGGGCCAATACATTACAGATGACAAAATCCTTGGCATCAACAACACATTGATCGAGCGCTATATCAAATACTTAGCGAACCAACGTGCTGATTCTATCGGTTTGCAACCTTTATATCCAGACATCAAGGAAAATCCTATGGCTTGGATTGAAAGTTTCTCCAACCTGAATAGCACTAAAACTGACTTCTTTGAGGCGAAAGTTACGAACTATACAAAAGCAGCTGCTTTCGACTTCGACGATTTGGA
>CAUQLO010000028.1:0-22791 GCA_963518725.1 uncultured Veillonella sp.
AAATACGCATCAATACGGGGCTTATCTTCTAAGGTAAAACGCTTAAAGTCTAAAATAGGACTCGCCTCCTAATACACTGATTTTATGATATAACATTACTATTATATGCTATTCATCGATAAAATTCAATGCAGGAAAAGTATAATATCATTTTGAGTAGTAGCCCTATGGCGTTCCTTACTACCTAAATCTACAAATGTAGAAGAGCACGACACACACACTCTCATGAGGAACGCAGTTACGAGTAGTAGCCTTGTGGCGCCCCTTAACTACCTAAATCTACAAATGCAGAAGAGCACGACATGTTCCGGAGCAAACCTAACCACTGTATCAGTTTGCGGAGGAATATGTCGTGCTCTTCCCTTTATCTAGTTAACACCGCCACAGGCTACATAGCGAAACAAGTGACGACCTAAAACAAGCTTTCGTCCTCTTTTAACTCATCCCCAGAGATTACCGCCACAGAGGCAATTTTATCTCCGTCGTCCAAGTTCTGTGTTTTCACGCCCGAAATGGCTTTGCTTTTCTTCACGGCAATGTCGTTCACATCAAAGCGAATGATCTTACCTTGTTCGGAAATCAGCATCATTTCATCGTTGTCATTTACGATTTCTACAGCTACTACTTCGCCAGTTTTATCTGTGATTTTAAAGTTTTTCGTTCCTTTACCACCACGTTTTTGCACTGTGTAGGAGCTTTCTACATTGCGTTTACCATATCCTTCTTCACTGATAGTGAATACTTGGCATTCTTCGCCTGTACCGTGGATAATGCTAGCACCTACGACTTCGTCACCAGCGTTGAGGTTAATACCTTTCACCCCACGAGCAGCACGTTTTAACAAACGTACGTCACTTTCATGGAAACGAATGGCCATACCTTTTTTGGTACCTAGCAATACATCTTGGTTGCCATAGGTCAAGCCCACAGAGATCAACTGATCCCCTTCGTCCAAGGCCACTGCATTCAAGCCGCCACGGCGAATGTTCCGATATTCATCGATGGATGTCCGTTTCACAACGCCTTGTTTTGTGACCATGAACAAGTTCACATCGCTGGAGATGCGTTCTAAGTCGATCATGTTTGTCACCGTTTCTCCTACATTAAGAGGAAGTACGTTGATGATGGCTGTACCACGAGAGTTACGGCTAGATGCTTCTGGCACTTCGTACGCTTTCAAGCGGTACGCACGGCCTGTGGATGTAAAGAATAACAATGTATTATGAGTCCGTACGTGCATAATTTGCGCCACATAATCGTCCTCTTTCGTTTTCATGCCCACAACACCTACGCCACCTTTATGTTGGTTCCGGTACACATTGGCATTCATGCGTTTGATATAGCCTTGACGAGTTAAAGTGATGACCATTTCTTCGTCAGCAATTAAATCTTCCACATCAAAGTCAGAGGTATCGATAGTAATTTCACTACGACGTTTGTCGCCATATTTTTCTTTCATGGCAATCAATTCTTCTTTGATGATGTCACGTTGACGTGCATCAGAGGCTAAGATTGCTTTCAAGTCCGCAATCAACACCAATAAGGCCGCATGTTCTTCTTCGATTTTTTCACGTTCCAAGCCTGTTAAGCGAGCTAAACGCATATCTAAGATAGCGTTCGCTTGAATTTCTGTGAGGCTGAACTGTTCAATCAAAGCAGTACGAGCAATATCTGTTGTTTGAGAACTGCGGATCGTATGGATCACTTCATCAATATGATCTAGAGCGATCAACAAACCTTCCAATACATGGGCACGAGCTTCAGCTTTTGCCAAGTCGAACTCAGTACGGCGTACGATCACTTCTTGACGGTGTGTTAAGTAATGACCTAGTACTTCTTTCAAAGTCAATACTTTTGGATGACCTTTCACCAATGCCAACATAATCACGCCGAATGTATCTTGTAATTGTGTATGTTTATATAGTTTATTCAACACGATATCTGGTTGCACGTCAGCACGCAATTCGATAACGATGCGAAGACCACGGCGGTCACTTTCATCACGAAGGGCGGTAATGCCGTCCACCACTTTATCACGGCTTAAATCTGCAATGGTTGCAATTAAGCGCGCTTTGTTCACTTGGTACGGAATTTCTGTGACCACAATACGGTGTTTGCCTTTCGTCATAGCCTCAATGTGAGCTTTCGCACGCATTTTGATGCTACCACGACCTGTGGAGTAGGCTTTTTTAATGCCCTCACGACCAAGGATGGACGCCCCTGTTGGGAAGTCTGGACCTTTGATAGCCGTCATCAATTGGTTCACATCCACCTCTGGATCGTCGATGAGCATCACGAGACCATCTACCACTTCCCCTAAGTTGTGGGGCGGAATGTTCGTCGCCATCCCCACGGCAATGCCGGCGGAACCATTGATCAACAAATTCGGAATCTTTGCGGGAAGTACGGTTGGTTCTTCCAAAGATTCGTCATAGTTCGGCATGAAATCCACTGTTTTCTTCTCGATGTCTGCGAGCATTTCTGTGGCAATACGAGACATACGAACTTCCGTATACCGCATGGCCGCAGCGGAATCACCGTCAATGGAACCAAAGTTACCATGACCATCCACCAGTGGATATCTTGTATTAAAATCTTGGGCCAAACGCACCGTTGCGTCGTACACAGAGCTATCACCATGTGGATGGTATTTACCAAGTACGTCGCCGACGATACGAGCCGATTTTTTGTACGGTTTCGACGGTGTCATGCCTGTTTCATGCATCGCATATAGAATACGACGGTGCACAGGTTTCAACCCATCGCGTACATCTGGAAGGGCGCGCATAACGATAACGCTCATGGCGTAATCGATGTAGGAACTGCGCATTTCTTTATCGATTTGGACCGGCATAATCTTGCCGTGACTCCAAGCCTTTTCCTCCATTGTATCACCTCATTTTTAAAAACGAATCTATTAACTAATCTATTATAGCATTTTATGCACTTTTTTTCTATCTTTTTACATGAAAGTTTCCATACACTCAAATATAAACACTTGCGAACGTATATATTGCATAAATATTCTCACGTTCTTATTTTTGAAAGCCTAACATGACCTCATTTAATCGATTCATGCGGAACGCTTCCACCACATCGATCATAAAGCGTTCATCATGGATAGGATTCACATCCATTTTGAATAAGTGCGACTCGCAATGGCAATCACTGCAACCAAAGCCTTTCACCTCGCCTACACTAATAGCCTTCATCGCCTTCGCCAATTCACATTCTAAATCGCTGGAACTGCGAATCGGTAAAGCTGCCACAACCGTGCTGACACTGCGCAAATAGTCTAAATGCCAATGTTTCTTTTTCCGCTTCCGTTTATGACGTTCAATGCGTTTTTCTAAATTCGCCTTCGCTGACCCTACATACACATAATACCCTGAGTCAAAGTGCATATCTCCCTTACTGCCGATGGTTACGGTCACTGGCTCTTCCACCTGCAACACCATGAGGTAATCCCCTCGGTCCTCTGCTTCTCGTTGCACCGCTGCATCATTGTATAAGCACTCACGCACCACTGTAGGTTTAGTAAATTCTGGTGTCCACTGCAATGCCATAGCTTTCCAGTCTAACTGTGGTGCTACCTCTATAAATGTCTTCGTAAATTCCAAATCCGTGTGAAAGTCTGGAGAAAACCACAGAGCTCGTTCCCATTGCACTAAGAACAAAATGCCCGTGCGGTATCCCTCATGTTGTAACTCTTGCAAGTGTAGTAAATGTTTCCTACCACGCTCCGTTACCGCATCAGGAAACATGGCCCCTTGATCACCAAATAAGGTACAAGACTTTACTTCCAGTAAAAAGTGTTCTTCTTTATCATTGGTCAGTAGCAAGTCAAAACGACTATGCCCCACCGTGTACTCTCGTCGTACCACACGCCACTCTTCCCATCCTGGGATGAGTTGTTCAGAGATCATATACTCTGCCATGTCATTACAATAATTGGTGTCTAACATGATGGGCACACCATCTCGCTCAATGCCGATGACACGGTATTGCGTTTTTGCCCCTTCTTTTGGATGATGCACCACATACATCTTCACTCCTACAAACAGGAGCTCCCACATACGACCTGGATTCGGCAAGTGGGCGGCTATAATCTGGCCCTGTAATTCTAAATGGACCACAAATCGATTAGGTCGCTCTACAAAGGTGGCAACCTGTACATTTTCATATAATACTTTCATACTAATTCCTATCTTTAACATTCTATCAGTTCATATATTATGGTAAATCATCTGTACTACTTTTATATATTTTACGCCCTCGATTAACGTATTATATATATCAAAATTAATCTACTATAAAATTAATCTCCAGCAGAAACAAACAACCGCTTGGTTCATAATACACCTTACACACATCATACATACACACCATACTTGTACACACTGATGAGCGTACAGACTGATATCATAGTACAGTCCACACATATATAACTATTCGCAACATATACACTATTCTGTGGATAACCATGTGGGTATCCTGTGCCTATGTTGTGTGTAATCCCTAGGTTATTCACTTACTATCATTTGATATGTGTATAACTCTGTGGTTATCTTGTGCATACTCTGTGTGTAATCTGAGGCTATCTAGGATGTACTTTTATTTTTGTCTTAACTTAATCACTTTTTGTGGATAATTCTGTGTGTAACTTCAAATTTCCCGTGTATAAGCCGTGTATAGTTTGTGAATATAATTCGTTGCCTCAGCTACATACAAAAACTACTTCTTATAGTATACTAGGAGCATAGGCTTTCGCCTAGTCATGTATAGCAATTATATAATTTATTTTCATGGAACTGTACGTTAATACAATTTGATGCAAAATACTTGCTATAATTTTATACATACTACTACATAACTTACAAATAGATATACATTCCTTTCATAGATTGAACAGATACCTTATGGCTATCCAACATCATCTACGGTAGGGATGATCCTTACTTTCATATACAAATATTTACTCAATACTAAGGAGATACACATGGCACAAGTGGCAGGCAATTTACAACGTATCCGCAATGGGAAACGCACATACGCGATTACCCCTCGCATTCCCGGTGGTTTCGTACAACCACAAATGTTACAAAAATTTATCGACGTGGCAAACACATTCCACGCAACTTTGAAAATTACGGGTGCTCAACGCATCATGATTACAAACCTAAAGGCAGAAGATGTGGACAAAGCATGGGCCATGCTCGGCATGGAACCAGCGCACACCGTATCCAATCGTGTTCGTTCCGTGAAATTCTGCCCTGGCACGACATTCTGTAAACGTGCAAAACAAGACAGCGTACATTTAGGTATGCAATTAGAACGAAAATACATCTCCAAAGAAATGCCATCTAAAATGAAAATTGGCGTATCTGGTTGTCCTAACTCTTGCGCCGAAGCCATCACAAAAGATATCGGCGTTATCGGCAATGATCAAGGTTGGCAAATCTATGCAGGTGGTAGCGCTGGCGCTCATCCACGGTTAGGCGATTTGATCACAGAGGTGGCTACCGAAGAAGAAGTACTAGCCATCATCGACCGCATGATTACGTACTATAAAGAAAATGCCCAAATCGAGCGTATGGGCCAATTCATTGAACGCATCGGTCTTGCTGCGTTCAAAGCTGCTGTATTAGACACAGTGGATGCTGCAGAAACTGCTCCGAAAGCCGCTGCAGAACCAGCTGTCAAATTACCAGGTCAAGGCAATGCAGGTCTTGTAGAAGCAGCTGCACCAGCTAACGATAAAGGGGCCACTCCACTTTCACCAGGACAACTAATTACAAAAGACACCATCGTTCGTCATATCGTCGACGTATATCCAGAATTGATTCCTATTTTACAATCCATGGGCATGGGATGCCTTGGCTGTCCTTCTTCTACAGGGGAACCTCTATGGCAAGCAGCGAATATCCACGGCATGGACATCGATGAATTAGTAGCAAAACTGAATGCAGGTCGCCAAGTATCTGAAATTGCTATTACAAAAGATTCCATCATTCGTGATATTATAGATATGTATCCACAAACAGTACCTGTGTTGCAATCCATCGGTATGGGTTGTCTAGGCTGTCCATCCTCAACAGGAGAACCGATTTGGCAAGCCGCTAACATTCACGGTATTGATGTGGACGAACTTGTTTCTAAATTAGAAGTCGCACGAAAAGGAGCGTAACATGTCAGCAGTACTAGGACACATTCATTTCTGGTTATACAAAAAAATTCAGCTTATCGCTGAACGTGAACAATTGATTAAGAAAGAGGCTCAAACTCGCCTCGACGATTTAGCAGATGAGTTATATGCCACAGCTATCGATTTATATGGAAAACCAATCCCTCCCGATCGTCAGTTGGACCGCATCATCGACCACAATAACATCCACGGTTGGTTACACAACCAATTACAAACCTCTTCCGTTCGTGAAGCTACTTTCATCAAAGATTTAACGGATTGTGGCGGAGACGATGGTATCGATTCCGTATTAGAAGCATTCATCAAACAAGGCGCAATGTGCGGTACAGAAGCAAAAGAAAAACTTACTGCTCAAACAGCACCTGCTATTTACACAGTGATGCAAGACTACTACGTGAACGGCATGCCTTGTGACCCAAGCGATACTGTCATCGAGCAAACTGATACTACCTTTAGTTGGTACGGAAATCACCAAAATCAAATTTCCTATTGGAAAACAGCCGGCGTAAATCCAATTATTATGGGCGCTGCCTTCCAAGCATGGTTCAGCGCTTTCGTGAGTCACGTAGCACCGGACTTCGCATTCAATGTGAACCTTGATGGTGATATTCCTGTATATACAATTGCAAAAAGCTAAGTAGCTAAACCCTTTTTATATTTTTAGAACAGCATAACCGCTGTTGGTATTGACTTTCACCGCTGTGAAAGTCCCCAGAATAGGAGGTTCTACTATGGCAGGAACTGTAAAACAAGAACTAGGTTTAATTTTTGACGGCCCGAACTACAAAATTGTGAAAAAAGGCGGCGTCGCTGGTGACAAAGTGGAAAAACACAATCACCCAGAGGCTAACGTGATCTTCACTGTAGTCAAAGGTAAAGTGAATGTATTCCTTAACGAAACAGAATCCCATATCTTAACACCAGGCGAAGTATTGCACTTCGACGGCAACAACTACATCCAAGCTACATTGGTGGAAGATAGCGAGTTCATTGTAAACCTAATTCATAAATAAGCCAATCGTAAAAGGTGTGAATCCATGCTAGTCATTAGCATTGGGTTCACACCTTTTTACCAACTCATTTTGTCCTATAACCCCGAATATCAGAACATATATAAAATAACCCCCAGGTCATATAACCTAGGGGCTTTTTCATATCTTATTTGTTGATGCGTGCAATTACGTCTGGCGTTAAGTCGATAACTTTGTTACCTTCTTTCACAGCGCCTGCAGATGTAGGGTTAGCTACTAATACATCGATATCTTTTTCTTTTGCAATTGCTTGGATAGCTTCTGCTACTTTTTTGTCCAATGGAGCTAATACATTCGCTTCTTCTTGATTGTATTTTTCTTGAATGCTACGAACGTTTTTGTCGAAGTATGCTTGTTTTTCTGCATCAGTTTTAAAGTTGTTTAATTTTTTGAATTCCCCTTCTAATTTAGGGCCGTATTCACCGCGCAATTTTTCAATTTGCATTTGGATAGCACCAAAACCATTGAAACCAGTGTAGATCGCTTCGTCGTTCACTACTCCTACGTTAGCAGCGTTGGATACTGTGAAAGCACCTACAACAGCAAGTGCGCCTAATGTTGCAATTTTTTTAGTTAAGTTCATGTATAAGCCTCCTGTGAGAAATATTTTCATCTATTTATCTAGTATAGCAAAGTTATATGCATTTAGCAAATGACCTTTCTTCTTTACTATACTCTATGTATATGAATGGCGCATGAAATGTATAGCTACAAATCTGTGCGAATCATTTGCAATTATTTTTCTTCGCTTACATATACATATTCTTCTTTTTTCAATTTGCTGATAATTTCTGGTACCATGCCGATCAAACGATCGAAACCAGTATATTTAGCAGAACCTTTGATATTGAATAATTCAATGCGTTCCCCTTTGATGACAAGCACGGCTGTTGGCTCTACTTTCGCTCCGCCACCGCCAGCTTTTGAGCAACCGCCCAAACCAAGAGATACGTCCACGAATGGAACGATAGTAGTATCTCCCAATTGTACAGCTTCGCCCACTACGGTTTCCACGCGAATCATTTCTTTGAATTGTTCAAATAAAGGCTCTAAATTGTCTTTTAAGTTTGTAAGTTTAGTATCCATCATGACCTCCTACGATTCTTCAACTTCTGAAAGTTTATTATTTTGCACTTTGCTTACGACGACGATACTGTAAAAACGCTTTGGCGCAGTCTATGAGACATTCTCTCACTGCTTGTTTCACTACGAATAGAGTTCCATAGAATGCAAACACACCCAATTGCATATGACCTTTCACATCCAAGCTGCCGGTATAGGCAAACTCTGTATAAGAGAAGTTAACATCCTCCACTTGTTTCGGACATAAGGTATAGGCTGCCGCGGTAATGAGGCCCATTTCATAGGGTCTAGGAATCCCAAAATCCCCTTCTAAACGGAATACTCTAGGGCTAGCATGGCTAGCGCATTGCTTACTTACGATAAACAGTGCTTCATAGAGTTTTGGATTCGATACATGTTTCCACCACCAAAAGGTTGGCAATTCTTTTGTATCCGTTTGTGTTGCTTCTTGTTCTTTCTTCTCTGTCGTAGACTCCACTGGTTCAAGGACCTTCCCATTCACATCAAATCGGACAGATTTGATGGGTTCTGGACCATCGTATCCAGATAATGGATATGGATCAGGCATGTCTGGCATGTCCTGTACTTCCACATCTTCTTGGGTTACCTTTGTTTCCAGTGGCTCCAGTTCTTCTTTCACCCTGCGATTTAACCAATCTTCATAATCGCGGGCAGAACCGACTTTCATAGACCCTAGTACATAGACTTCTTTAAACAAGGGATGCCCTTGTCTATAGGCGAGATGCACTTTCAAGATGCGATACATCCACTCTAATCGGAAATCAAATTCATAGGGCTTGCGTGAACTTACTTTCAGACTATATGTGATAGGAATACATAGAATGGCTATGATGAAAGCTACTACTAATAGTAATAGAATCATCCATAGTGACACGATACCACCTACCTTTCAGTACGTTACAAGATATATATACTTCAATTATAACATTCTTTAGCCTTAATGCTCAATACCAAGACGAGCTTCTACACCTTGATCGTAATAATGTCGGTATGCTTCCATGACGGTCACTAGGTCCGCCTCATCCAAAAGCCACTGTGGAGCGCCTCGTCCAGTAAAGACAACCTCTACGTCTGGATTCCGTGCAGCCAGCAAGGCACGGCCCTCTGTTTCATCGATTAAGCCGAAAAACAGTGCCATATTGTACTCGTCGAGGATGACAATGTCAAAATCCCCGGTAGCCACTGCCTGCAGGGCCCGTTCTTGACCAATGTGGATCAAATCTTTGTACTCTTGTGGGGGCTGTCCTTTGGGAAACACCACCACATCATCGCCCCAACGGCGTAACTCTTCTTCGCTTTTCATGCCTTCTGGAATGATAAAGAATGGTTTGCCTACGGTCTCCACTGTGATCGGTTCTAATTGGTCTAACACAGCATGTTCTGAATAGACCTTAGATTTCATAAATTGCAGTAATAACACTTTCTTGCCGACCCCCGCTGCTCGTACAGCAAGGCCGATGGCTGCTGTCGTTTTTCCTTTGCCATCACCAGTATAAACTTGTACATAGGATTTCATAGTCGCCTCCTATTGAATGGGCAGAAATAATAATGGGTCTGTGGCCACACCGTTCACCCGCACTTCGTAGTGCACATGGCTACCTGTACTTTTACCAGTACTCCCCATGAGGGCAATGGATTGACCTTTTTTCACAGTCATTCCCGTCTGTACGAGGATCGCTGAGTTATGCCCATATTTTGTAACAAATCCATTGCCATGATCAATTTCTATAAGGTTGCCATAGCCCCCAGCATACCCCGCATAGGTTACGGTGCCTGCCGCCGTTGCCATGACGGTCGTTCCTGTATCATTGGCGATGTCTAAGCCTTCATGAAAGGCGCCACCACCGTACACAGGATCTTGGCGCGCTCCAAAAGTAGAACTAATCACGCCTTTCGCAGGCCAAATGGATGGCATATGGCTATTTGCATCCGTTGCGTCACCTTCCATGGCTAGCATAGATTGGAGTTCCCGAATGTCTTTGCCAACCCCATCTTTGAGGACATTGTACAAGGTGTACATGGATACCATCCGTCGTTGGGCTTGGCGGTCTAAGCTCGATATGTGGGCTGAAAGTTGGGTAGTAGTAAACGTTTTATTCACGCTTATGGGAGAAGGGTCCTCTTTCTCTTCTTTCCCTTGTGTCGTACCCTCTGCTTTTGGTACGGTACCCGACTCGGTGCCCTTGATCATATTCCTAATATTCTGGTCTAACTCGTCCAGAGTTTTCATTTTTTTATCTAAGACCTCTACTTTTTGGTCTAATAATTTGAGTTGTTCTTTTTGTAATTGATTTTCTTGGCGCAATTGTAACACTTCGATTTGCCGTGCCACACCCCAAATACCGAATCCCAAAAGGATAACTAGCAACCCCACCAATATGATGGCGATGAGTTTAAGTTGTTGTTTAGTAAATCGCAAATGCCAGCCTTCACTAGTTTCTTCCAAGTGTGACTGCAACCAATTTGGTATTTGCATAGACAATCCTTTCTACGCCGATACGGAAGAACTCGCCAATACATCTCCATTGCTTCGCTGTCCCATGGCAGATTGCAAGCTAGCTAGCTCTTCCTGTGAAAGACTGGCTAAGCTTTTACCATTCACGATAGGTTTAGTAAAGATGCGAGATTCGTTTCTTCCATACACGCTAGAAATGACAATTCCATTGTAATTTCCATCTAATAAGGTGAGCGAAAATGACAATTCATTGCCAATGTTCTCAAAGGCATTATATTTCACGAAACCAATATGTTGAAACGTCTGTGATTGCGTAGATTGAATCACTTGTTGTTCCCGTAAGATTGTTTCCCAAGTGCTCGCCATATCTCGTAATTCTTTCACTTCGATGGCAAGACGTCGTTCTATACTCTGCCCACTTTCACCATTCATAAAATAGCCATAGCGCTTGGTCAGTCGACTCACTCGTATATGTAAACTTAAAGCATGTAATACTAGGAGTACGATAACCCCCGCTAATATCCATGGTAACCAAGGTAATAGTTGTTCTAACACAATAATCCTTTCTATTCTAATTCATGTTCAAATGGCTTGATGGCCCGTTGTAAGATGCCGTGCAAGGAGGCAATGAGCACCCCGTAATTGACGATCGGCACCCCTTGTATGGATGCCACATCAATGCGTCGCAATACTTCTCTGCGCGTCAACATACAGCCACCGCAGTGGATGATGACGTCGTAGGGCGAGACATCATGAGGGAAATGTCCACCACTGGTCCATTCTAGTTCTAACTCTGTGTATCCCTTTGCTTTCAGCCATCTTGGAATCTTCACGGTGCCGATATCTTCGCATTGTTGTCGATGTGTACAGCCTTCGCTGATCAACACCTTAGACCCAGCGTGTAGTTGACTAATGGCATGCACGCCAGCCACTAAATCTTTTAATTTTCCTTTAAAGCGAGCCATCAAAATGGAAAAACTTGTTAAGGCTATGTGCTCTGGCACAATGGCGCTCACCGCCTCAAAGGCTTGGGAGTCCGTAATAACTAGTTTCGGTGGTTTGTGCAATTGTGCTAAGGTAGCCTCTAGTTCCTCCACTTGGCACACCATAGCCATACCGTGATAGTCCAAGATTTCCCGAATCATTTGTACTTGCGGTAAAATGATACGACCTTTCGGCGCCGATTCGTCAATAGGGCACACCAAGACAAACACATCTTTTTCTTCGATGTAGCCGCCTAATAAGGATTGTACCTCTTCGTCTACTGGTTTTAACTTGCTCAATGCTTCTAGTAATGCCATACGGTTCCCGCTGTCGTTCACGTCGGCTATCACCACTTGTGAGGCATAGGGTTGTAATTCTCCATGAGATTTGATAAAGTCCGCTCCTGTAGCACCACCGACCTCATTGATGACCACCAATGTAGGGATATGACTGCTCTCTAACTGTTGCAACCATTCTATATCTTCAGCAATGGGCTCTGCATCGGTGCGCAACATATACACGGCGAGATTCATAGTCGGCAAGACTTGCTTTGTTTTCTCCACCCGTAATAGGCCTAATTCCGATGTATCATCGATGCCTGCTGTATCCACAATCATCACCGGTCCTAGAGGCAACAATTCCATCCCTTTGGACACGGGATCCGTAGTGGTACCAGCAATGGGTGATACCAAGGAAATCTGCTGTTCCGTCAACGTATTAATTAAGGTGGATTTCCCTGCATTACAGCGCCCGAAAAAGCCTATGTGCAAGCGATTTCCTCTTGTTGTTTCCATGACCATAGACTTCCTTTCTATTCGCCTTCTATATAACTAATTAAACGCATCAACTCTTCTTCGCTTTTGAAAGACACTTCAATAGTGCCTTGTACTTTTTTTGTATTCTTCAAACGAATGTCCACAGGCGCACCCAAACTATGTTTCAACCGTTGCATCAGCTTCCGTAATTCTGCTGTCGCCTTTGGTTGCGTTGAAGTTAGGCGTTTTTTGCCATTTTGTAGTTCTTTCACCAACTGTTCGATTTGACGAGCATTCAAGTCTTTTTCTTTAATGCGTTCTAGGGCTTGTAATTGCAAATGTTCTCCATCCAACGCGAGTAGCGGTCTTGCTTGACCCACTGTTAGAGTGCCCGTTTCTAGCTCTTGTTGCAAGAATTCTGGCAATTGCAATAAACGCACAATATTGGCTACATAGGAACGACTACGGCCCACAGTCGTAGCAATTTCTTCCTGTGTTTTTTTGAAAGTTTCCATCAAGTACTGATAGCCAAAAGCTTCTTCGATGGGATTTAAGTTCTGCCGTTGCAAGTTTTCTACTAGTGCAATTTCGCTCACTTCTTCTGTAGTATAGTCTCGAACAACCACTGGAATTTTCGTCAATCCCGCTTGTTGGCACGCACGCCAACGACGTTCACCAGCTACGATTTCGTAGTGATCATCTACCTTGCGAACAGCAATGGGTGCAATGAGACCGTGAGCCTCTATGGAAGCTACTAAGGTTTCCATATCCTCTTCGGTAAAGCGTTTTCGCGGTTGGTTCGGATTGGGCTGTATTTTAGTAATATCGATTTCATAGCCACTTTTATGACCATCTTTAAAAGATCCAGATAAGCCAAAAGATCCCAGTCCCTTACCAAGGCCACCTTTTATTTTCTTAGGCTCCACGCGCAATTACCTCCCGTGCTAAGGCACAATATACTTCCGCCCCTTTTGATCGTTTATCATAGACAACCACTGGTAATCCATGACTTGGAGCTTCTCCCAATTTTACATTCCGTGGTATCGTCGTAGTGTACACAGCATCGCCAAAATAATTGGTTACTTCTTCTGCTACTTGTACAGCTAGTTTTGTTCTGCCATTGTACATCGTGAGCACAACACCTTCCAAATCTAGGTCTGTGTTCAGTTCTTCTTGGACTAGCTCAATAGTCTTCACCAATTGACTCACCCCTTCTAGGGCATAGAACTCTGTCTGTATAGGGATTAACACGCTATTCGATGCTGTTAAGGCATTAATTGTCAACATGCCTAATGAAGGCGGACAGTCTACAATAATATAGTCATAGTCATCTACAATCGGTGCTATACACTGTTTCAAAGTGTATCCTTTATCTTCCATAGCGACCAGGTCCACCTCAGCCCCCGCCAAATCGATAGTTGTGGGTGCAATATGGAGCGTATCGATCACTGTCTCTGCGATGATATCCTTAATCGATACACCATCTACTAACATTTCATATACACCTTGTGTCAAGTCTTCTTTATCTATCCCTAAGCCACTCGTGGCATTTCCTTGAGGATCTAAGTCTAATAAGAGCACTCGTTTCCCTTCTACAGCTAAACAAGCACTCAGATTGACAGCAGTTGTCGTTTTACCAACACCACCTTTTTGGTTGGCTACGGCAATAATTCTAGCCATGATTTCACCTCTTTCTTATCGTCTTATCACATTATAACATAGATTATTGTATTTTTTATGAAAGCTATGGGGATTTCCACATATTTTTCATATATTTTTTAATGTTTCACGTGAAACACTATGACAATTCTTCCTTTCATGTGTATGCTATCCAATATTTTATGTAAAACAGTATACCATTTGTACCATACAATATGTATGCCACGCATTGTTTCACGTGAAACATATCACCTCTATCCTATTAATTTATGTTAAAAACACAACAGTTCCATCTCTTCTTATATAATCTATCCATAGTAAACATGAATTATTTCCATTTCATTAGTTAGAACCATAGAATGTATTCTACCGAACTCTATCCCACAATATAACTACCGAGCCAATATGAATGGTATCCAACAATGTTTCACGTGAAACAGTACAACATTTATATCATTCAATCTATATGCCACGCATTGTTTCACGTGAAACATTGGATAGTTCAGTTACGCTCTATCTCCCATAGATTCCTTCTGTCCTTGTATCTTCCTATACAAAAAAGGAACGTTGACTTCTTATCTTCAACGTTCCTCTTTCATACATAATATATAGTATCACATATTTTGTTTCTTATAAGTTACTATTACTCGTCACCCAATAGCCCTTTAACGATGTTCACCGCAGAGATACCATCTTTTGCATAGGAGTCAGCCCCGGCTTCATCTGCATAAGCCTGTGATAATACGGCTCCACCTACAAGAACTTTCGCATCCACTCCAGCTTCACGAATAGCAGCGATCGTTTCGTTGATCATCGGCATGGTCGTAGTCATCAAGGATGCAATGCCAATAATCGGTGCATTGTGCTCTTTTGCCGCTGCAACGATCTCTTCTGGTGACACATCTTTACCTAAGTCCACGATTTGGTATCCATTGTTTTCTAACAAGGCAGATACGATATTCTTACCTAAGTCATGAATGTCACCTTTTACCGTAGCTAGGATGATTGTCGCCTTCTTCTCTGCTGTGCCTTCTGGCAACACTTCTTTGATGGTTGTGAAAGCCGCTTGCATTGTTTCTGCTGCTAGCATAACTTGTGGCAAGAAAGCTTTACCAGAGCCGAACTTTTCACCCACTACAGCCATAGCATCGGATAAACCTCTACGAGTGACTTCCAATGGATCTAATCCTTTTGCCAAAGCATCTTTTACTAAGGGCACTACTGCCTCTTTTTCCCCTTGTTCTACGGCATGTTTAATACATTCAATAGGATCATCACTATGGAATGCTTCTGCTGTAGCTTTCACCTTTTTCGTCACCACTGCATTTTCATCGTCATCACCATACTCAGCAATAAAGTCCGCTGCAGCTGGGTCAAATCCCATGAAAGTACGACCTGTAACGAAAGCCTTCCGTACGATTTCATTCATTGGGTTCATGATAGGACAAGTCAATCCATTACTCAATGCCATCGTCAAGAACTGTGCATTCAAGTACGCCCGTTGTGGCAATCCAAAGGATATATTGGACAAGCCCATCACCGTTGGGAATCCAAATGTTTCTGCATAGAGTTTTAATGTTTTTAAGGTTTCTCGTGCTGCATGTTGACTACTTGCTAAGGTCAACACTAATGGGTCAAGCAATAAATCATTTGGTCGCAATCCATAGTTATACGCTTCTAAGACGATTTCTTTTGCTAAAGACACACGCTCTTCTGCCGTTTCTGGTAATTCTTTTTTACCTAATGGCAAGCATAGTAATGCTGCGCCATAGCGTTTTGCCAATGGTAATACAGCCTCCAATTGCTCTGGCTCTGCGTTCACAGAGTTTAACAACGGACGACCTGGATAAGCTTTCAAACCTGCTTCCATCGCCACTGGATCCAATGTATCGATGGATAAAGGAACCTCCACAAGCATCGTTAATTCTTCGATTGCTCGTTTCATCGTTTCCCCTGGGTCAACGCCTGTGACACCCATGTTCACATCTAATACATCTGCCCCTGCTTCTACTTGAGCTAAGGCATCTTTTTTCACCATTAAGAAACTGCCCTTACGAATTTCTTCTGCTAACACTTTACGGCCTGTTGGATTAATGCGTTCCCCAATGATGATTGGTTTTTCTTGTAAACCTACTTTTACTACGCTAGTTCGGCTTGTGAAAGCAGTAAACGGTTCTACATATGGTCGTTCTGCTGGTGTATGTGCCCGTGCTGCTTTAGCGATGGCCTCGATGTGTTTTGGTGTACTACCGCAACAAGCGCCTAAGTAGGTCGCCCCTGCATCGAGGAAACGAGGCGCATATTCGCCCATCTCTTCCGGTCCCAATGGGAAGATCGTTTCTTTCCCTACCAGTTGTGGCATACCAGCATTCGGCTGAATGCTGATTGGCAAGTTTGTTACCGCCGCCATGCGCTCTACTAGAGGCAATAATTGTTCAGGTCCCAAAGAACAGTTAATCCCTACGATATCTGCTTCCATAGCATCCATCAAGATCGCCGCCGCTTCCGGTGGTGTACCTGTGATGGTACGACCATCTTCACTGAAAGAAAACTGACAAATGATTTTTACATCGTCTTTTGTTTTTCCTAACTCTGCACGAGCATCTTTGGCACCCAATAAAGCAGCACGCATTTCTTGGATGTCGATGATCGTTTCAATAATCAGGTAATCTACCCCTGCATCGATAAGGGCTCTTGCTTGGTCTTTGAAAGTCTCATAAATCTCATCAAATTGGGCTACCCCTAATGGCGCCATGAATCGACCGCTAGGACCCATATCCCCTGCGATTTTCGCATTCGGGTTAATCTTATCACGAGCCGCTTGTGCGACTTTCACAGCAGCCCGATTGATTTCATCCATACGATGACCCAATTGATATTCATCCAGTTTTAAAGCTGTCCCACCAAAAGTGTTAGTCGTAATAATATCACTACCGTGACGCAAATATTCTGCGTGAATGTGCTCCACCACGTCTGGATGTTCTACGTTAAATAATTCTGGACAAGCCCCGTCACCAAGGCCTGCCGCTTGCAGCATAGTACCCATGCCGCCATCTATAATATATACCATATGTCCCTCACTTATGTATCAGGCACATTGCTCGCCCAAGGCAATATACTTCACATGGGTATGCATCTACTCTTCCCTGTAAATTCATACACCATGTTACTTATCTATACATCTAATTATTATTCTTAATCAAAGTTTCTTTGTTAATACCTTATACAAGTATCAATTATGTTGCAAAAAGTATAACTATCATAAGGATATCCCACATAGGATACCTTTTCAGTACTATCCATCACAAACGGTACGTTTGTTTAAATGCACGACGTCGTCCCCTTCTCTGGCAACTTACGAGATGCGCACTCTACTTGGCTACAAGATGTGCAACCTTGTTGTGTTTTTGGTCCTTCTTCATCGGCGGCTTGACAGCCCACGATAGCTGTTACGGATTTACGTGGAAATAGCATGCTTGTGTCTGTCACCGTCAATCCAATTTCTTCTGTCTTAATAATCTTAGCAAATTCTTGCTGTACTGTGACAGGCCAGTTGCCATAGCCTGGGCTAAAGCGCCATGTCGTTTTAAAACCTTGTTTTTTCGCTTCTCTGTCGATGATTTCATTCACTTGATCTGCCACTTGTTCTACGGCGGTTGTAGCCGCTGCATCTACGAGAAGACCTAATGTAGATTTTCCTTCTTTAAATAAAGCAGAACTGCGTTCTTCTACCGCCTCTCCTACTGTAACAGCAAGAACATATACTTTTTTAGCATTCCCTAAATGACGAATGATGCCTGTAGCATCCAGCACCATCGGTGGGTTACTAAGGATTGTATGTGTCTCTGCATCGTAATCATAGCATTGGTACACACCACGAGGTTCTGCCACTAATTGTACTTCTAGGGCAGCTTCTTTCACATACTGCTCTGGAAATCCCTCCGCATGCTTTAATCCGGAGTATCGTTTTATTTCATCTTCATTGAGTTTTGGTAATCGTCCATTATAGATTGCCATCGTCTCACCTCAATCTTGTATTGCAAATATAAAACATGTGCGAACACAACGTGACCGCACATGTAAAGAGTACTCATTAAGTATATCATAGATATAACTTATAAGCATTTTTCTATATTTTATTATGAGTTATAGTACAAAGCTATAAAGATTTTGTTTTAATCTCTTTTGGTTTTCGAGGGTATTTCTTCGGCGTAGGTTTTACCTTTTTGATATACACGATAGCTCGTTTGTCATCCAAGGTAGGCAATGTCACTTCTTTCACCTCTACAATTTCACCGCCCAAGATGGACAAAGCACGTTTACTTTCCTCTAATTCTTCTTGTACAATAGAGCCTTTTAATGCCACCATGTAGCCCCCTACTTTCACATAGGGAAGTCCCCATTCCAATAAGATGGATAAACGAGCCACCGCACGGCTAGTGAGAAGATCGAAAGATTCTCGGTACTCTTGATGTGCCAAATCTTCTGCACGGCCATGTAAAGTTTGTAATCCTTGTAAGTCTAAGTCCTCAATAACACCATCTAAAAAGCGTAGTCGCTTTTGCAAGGAATCAAACAAAGTAATTTGCAAGGATGGATCGTATATACCCAAGGGAACACCTGGAAAGCCTGCTCCTGTACCTAAATCGATGATCGTCGCACCTTTTGAAAAATACTTAGGGTCATAACAAGATAGAGAGTCTACTACATGTTTTAAGGCAAACTCTTCTGGTTCTGTAATCCCCGTTAAGTTCATGTGCTCATTGGTGGTCACCACTTGTTCGTAAAACCGTTGTAGCTGGTCAATTTGTGTATCTGTGAGGTCCAAACCATAGGTTGTGGTGTGGGCTTTCACATAGTCTGAAAATGTCATATTAACCTCTTTCACGGTAGTACTGCTCAATTTGCACTAACAGCACAGATATATCCGCAGGAGACACCCCAGAAATACGGCTAGCCTGACCAATAGAATGGGGGCGAACGGCATTTAATTTTTGGATCGCCTCTAAGGATACCCCTTTCATAGAGGTGTAATCCCAATCTTGAGGAATAATTTTAGCCTCTAACTTACGCACCTTTTCTACTTGCTCTAGCTGTTTTTTAATATATCCATCGTAGGTGATGGTAATATCAATTTCTTCTTCCACCGGCGCTTCGTAGCGAGGTAAGCCAAATGCTTCAGCCACTACGGCATAGTTCAGCTCATTGCGTTTCACCAAATCGTACGCCTTAATGCCCGTTTTGATGCGTGGTGTGCCGATGCGATCTAGGATTTGTTGTGTCTCTTCGCTAGGGTTTACCGGTGTATCCGCTAGTAATTGAATGGCTACTTCGATCTTACCTTGTTTTTCTTTGAAAGCTCTATATCGTTCTTCTTTAACAAGTCCAATTTCATAGCCTTTTTCTGTTAAACGCATATCTGCATTATCTTGACGAAGTAACAAGCGATATTCACTGCGGCTCGTCATCATGCGGTACGGTTCTTTCGTTCCTTTCGTTACCAAATCGTCGATAAGCACGCCGATGTAACCTTCGGAACGGGATAGGATAAATGGCTCTTTTCCTTCTAACCATAAGGCTGCATTGATACCTGCCATCAAGCCTTGCGCTGCCGCTTCTTCATAGCCAGATGTACCATTCGCTTGCCCTGCAGAGTACAAGCCTTGGATATGTTTCACTTGTAAAGCAGGTGTTAATTGCAATGGATCTAAGCAATCGTACTCGATAGCATAAGCTGGACGCATGATTTCTACATCTTCCAAACCAGGAATAGTGCGTAGGAACGCATATTGTACATCAATTGGTAAACTTGTACTCATACCTTGTACGTACATTTCGTTGGTGTGATTGCCCTCTGGTTCCACGAATAATTGATGGCGTTGTTTATCTTCAAAACGAACCACTTTATCTTCAATGGATGGGCAATACCTTGGACCCGTTCCTTCGATGACACCTGTGTACATTGGAGCACGATGTAAATTGCCACGAATGATATCGTGTGTTTCCTGATTCGTGAAAGTCAACCAACATACTTGCTCATTGCGGTCGATCCAATCAGACATAAAGGAGAAGGCTCTATGGTGAGAGTCACCAGGTTGCATTTCCATATTCTCTGTGTGCAAGGTTCGTTTATCGACACGAGCTGGTGTGCCTGTTTTGAATCGCATCAGCTTAATGCCGTGATTCAATAAAGATTGAGACAACAACTCCGCTGTTCGCTGTCCATTAGGACCCCCTGTATACGCCAACTCACCAGTAATAATCTTGCCTTTTAAGTACGTACCCGTACATAAGATGATGGCCTTGGCTTGGTATACTTCCCCAAGTTCTGACACAATGCCTTTCACAACACCGTCTTCAATGAGCAATTCATTGACCATGATTTGCTTCACATTGAGGTTCTCCGTGTTTTCTAAAACTTCTTTCATACGGCGTTGGTAGGCTACTTTATCGGATTGGGCCCGTAGGGAATGTACCGCAGGTCCCTTTCCTGTGTTGAGCATGCGCATTTGGATAGCTGTCGCATCCGCATTGATGCCCATTTCACCGCCCAATGCATCTAGTTCGCACACTAGATGGCTTTTACCAGGTCCCCCAATCGCTGGGTTACATGGCATAAGGGCAATGTTATCTAAATTCAATGTGGCCATCAAGGTACGGTGCCCCATGCGTGCTGTGGCTAAGGCAGCTTCACAACCAGCATGACCACCGCCAATGACGATCACATCATACGTATCTACTAAATACATGTATTCTCCTATTTTCCTAAACAGAATCGTTTAAATAATTCATCCACCATGGATTCACGTAAACTTTCACCAGTAATATCACCCAGTAGCTCCCAAGCAGCGCGAATGTCCGTGACGATTAAATCGATAGGCATGCCGCTATCTATGGCAAGAATGGATTGGTCCAAGCTAACTTTCGCCTGTTCCATCAAGGTAATGTGGCGCACATTGCTGAGTATCGCCTCATGACTGGCCTGCACAGAACCGCCTTGCACAAGGTCTGTGATGACCTTCGCCATCTCATCCATCCCTTCCCCTTGGGCCGCGCTGATGGTGACAATCTCTGTGAAAGTCCCCAGTGCTGCAATCTCTTCTTTGCTAACACATTGCGCTTGGTCTGCTTTATTCAAGAAGATAATACTTGGACGATTCGTAATGAGCTGTAGCAACTCTTGTTCTTCCGGCTCCAATGGTTTAGACCCATCAATAACAAGGACCACCACATCTGCTTTATCTAAGTACTGACGTGCTTTTTCAACGCCCATACTTTCTACAATATCTTCGGTCTCACGAATCCCTGCGGTATCAATTAAGCGTACGGGAATCCCTTGGATGGTTAAAAATTCTTCAATACTATCACGGGTCGTGCCTGGAATGTTCGTCACAATGGCACGGTCCTCACGAAGTAAAGCGTTCATCAAACTAGATTTCCCTGCATTAGGACGACCAATAATGGACACCATCACACCATCACGCAATAATTTACCACGCTGTGCCGTTGCCAATAAGGAATCCATCTTCTCAAGGATAGGGGCTAACCCCGTCCGCACCTCTTGAGCTGACACCTCTTCAATATCTTCCTCTGGATAATCGATAGTTACCTCTAGGTGGGCAATCATAGCGATTAACTCATCTCGTAAGGCGCGAATATACTTGGATAAGGTACCGTCTAATTGATTCACTGCTACTTCCAAAGATTGCTCTGTCTTCGCATCAATAATGTCGATGATGGCCTCTGCTTGGGTTAAATCAATGCGACCATTCAAGAACGCTCGCTTCGTAAACTCCCCTTCTTCTGCCTGACGTACCCCCTCTGAAAGAAGGACTTTCAGTATTTCACGGACTGACACAAAACCGCCATGACATTGAATCTCTACCACATCCTCCGCCGTATAGGAATGAGGACCTTTCATCAACACCACGATGACCTCATCCAAAGTTTTGCCCGTCTTAGGATGGACAATATGACCATAATGAATCGTTCGCGTCTGGCGCTCACCCAGTGGGATAGATTGTTTACTGTGAAAGATACGATTCACAACATCACACGCCTCAGGACCACTAACGCGGATAATACCAATACCGCCAATCCCTGGAGCCGTCGCAATCGCTGCAATCGTGTCATCTAAAAACATAGTATCTCCTGTCTACATCAATGCCGTTGCACACATAGAGGTAACATATACAACTCACATAGATCATGTATAAGCCTTACTATACATTATGCATATACTATGGTTACACCATACACTGTACGTATTACTATATATTACTATCCGTACTGCTATACATACACTATGTATGTTATTATACGCACCACTATCCATGTATCAATATGATACATTCTCTATGAAATAACATACCTGACATCGAGTAATACCATTTCATATAAAAAGAAAAGGCCCTTTGGCCTTATATAAATTATATCACGCAACCAAGCTAACATCAATGATAGATAAAAGAACCCCCTCCCCGAAGAACGCCATTACGAGTAGTAGCCTTGTGGCGTTCCTTAACTACTTAAATCACACAAAGACAAGAAGAGCACGGTGTGCCCCGAACAAACATTATGAAATACCGTTTGTGAGGG
>CAUQLO010000029.1:0-22217 GCA_963518725.1 uncultured Veillonella sp.
GCAAAAAAGGAGCGGCTCCTAGAGCTCGCTCCTTTTTTCCATTAAATTTTATATCATGCAACATCGTTTTAATGCCACCCGCATAGTCTGCTAGTATATATATACATTCTAGTGGTGAGTCTTTTGGGCCTTTTATACATCGTTCATGCAAAACAGCTTGAAAGCATGGCTTGCACCACTCTCCTTGTGTGTATACATCTTGTCCACAATGGATACACGTAGGAGGACATAATAAATCCCATAAGCGCATTATATAACCCCCTCTAAGCGTTCCTTAAATAAGGTATATCGATATTGGTATTCTTGGTTGTTCACAGCCGTTTGGATAGCTGTTTTACTGCCGATGATAAGCACTTTATCCTTAGCCCGTGTGATCGCCGTATACAGCAGATTCCGTTGCAACATCACATTGTACATCGATGTAAATGGCAATAGAATCCGATGGTATTCACTACCTTGCGCCTTGTGAACTGTGATGGCATAGGCCAGTGACATAGTTAGCATATCTTCTTCTGTGAGAGTCATAGATTTATCTGGAAATTCTACAAATACATGTTTTCCCAGTATATTGGTAATTCGTCCAATTTCACCATTATACACGTCTTGATCGTAGTTATTTTCCATTTGAATCACTTTATCTCCCACACGGAATATACGTCCATCTACCTTGATCTCTTCTCGATCAGGTCGTCTAGGATTCAAAGTCTCTTGTAAATGCTTGGAAATAGCAACACTGCCCATGGATCCTTTACGCATAGGGCTCACGATTTGTATATCTAGGTCAGATTCTACGTGTTCTAATTCCTCGCGGTACCGTGTAACCAAGTGATCCAAGATACTTTCAACATCATGGGCCTCATCAAAGCAAAACTCATCACATCGCGTCAAATTCGGCATGTCACCATGGTTGATGGCATAGGCGTTATCGATGATGCGATTGCCTGCTTGTTGACGATAAATCTGAGTCAACCCTTGATAGGGAATCATCTCACTTTCTAGCATATCCCGCAAAATGAATCCAGCCCCGATAGGTGGCAACTGGTCCACATCTCCTACTAGCACCACATGGACCTCAGGAGGAATGGCTTGAATCAAAGCATAATAGAGTTCTAGGTTCAACATGGACGATTCGTCTACAATCACCACATCTACCTCGAGTGGATCATCTTGATTCCTTGTGAAAACGTATCCCGAACCTTCTGCTTCAGGCTCTAGCAATCGATGGATTGTAAACGCTTCTTGAGCGGTGGCCTCTGACAAGCGCTTCGCGGCTCGGCCCGTAGGAGCGCAGAGAACGATGCGTTTTAAATTCGCCTGTTCGTAACCAGCAACTAAGGCTTTAATAATGGTTGTCTTACCCGTGCCTGGACCACCAGTGATGATAGAAAAGCGTTCTCGCAGTGCCATCATGATGGCTTTCTTTTGCTCTTCACCTAATTGCATGTGATACAAAGATTCGTAGGTGTCACAAAAACTTTCTACATCCAAGTGTATCTCTTCATCAGACTCTAAAAATTGTCGAGTATAATCGATACTATCCACTTCCGCACGATATACCTTTGGTTGATAGATATAGATGACATCATCATAGTCCTCTTGGTGGTAAATATTAGCTTCCAGCAAATATTCCAAGCGTTCCACGATGGTATCAATATAGTCGTCACCTAATAGATTCGACAAGGATACCATTAATTCCTCTATGGGAATACAAGTATGTCCAGAATCGTTAATTTGGTCCATCACATACCGAATCCCTGCATCGATGCGATAACTACTGTCAAAGGGATATTCCATTTGCTCTGCAAAATGATCTACCGTCTGAAAGGGAATATTCCCATCAAGGCGCAACAACAAATACGGGTCATGCTGAATCATCTCAATGGTTTTTGCCCCATATACTTCATACAACTCACGGCTCCAACGATTACTCATATTGTACTTAGCAAAAAAGTCATTAATTTCCTGCAATACGCCTTCACCGAGCAATGTCTTGTATAATTCCTGTTTGATACCCTTCCCTACATTGGGAATCTCCAATATCTCTACAGGATTTTCTTTTCGCAATACGTCCAAAATGGATTCATCAAAATAAGCCAAAATTTTATCTAATGTTTTAGGTCCAAGCTTTTTTACTTTCAAATTTTCCAAATATCGCCTAGCACCCGCCAACGTATCCGGCATGATGCGTTGGATACTGTCAATTTTTAGTTGTTTCCCATATTTTTGGTGAGTTACATAGGTACCTTTTACTTCTACTTCTTCGCCCACTTTTGGTGGATCTATATTCCCCGTACATGTATGTGTTATATCTTGAAAGTCTTTCAATAGAAACACACAGTACTTACCATTGGTGGCATTAAAAATAATACGGTACACTGTTCCTAAAATCGTACTCATCGGGATGCATTTGGTAAGGCAGCTATGACGGCCTTAACCACATCGGCAACATTGCTGATGTTTTCAATTTTAATATGGCTCACACGCTCATAAATTGGTTGACGTTCTTCATAAAGGCGGAAAATATATTCAATGCTTTCTTTCAACAATGGACGAATTTCCATATCCAAATCATCAAGAATTTGTTTCACATCTCGTTGAATCAAAACGACATACCCGGACTCCCGCATCAATTCCGCTGTGGCATCGCACAACACGGTACCACCGCCTGTAGCAATGACACTGGCATTTTTTTTGCTCACTAAATCTTGGATAACAGTAAGCTCCAATTGATGGAACTCTTCTTCTCCGTCATGAATAATAATATTTTGGATAGACTTGCCTATCCGCTCTTGGATTTCCGTATCAACATCATAAAAATCTAATCCCAATGTTTGCGCCAAGGCTTTGCCAATTGTTGTTTTACCCGCCCCTGGCATACCGATTAAGAAAATGTGTTGGTGAATATGATTCTTTTCATACTCTTTACAAATGCGGATTACTTCCTCCATGAACTCTTTCGCGTACTCAGCAAGGTCTGGATTTTGCAGGGCTTTCACCGCAGAATCTAGCACCTCTTGTTCACGCTGTACATCATGAATCTGCATTTGATGTTCTTCTTTATATTTTGCAATCTCTACCACAATACCCAATCGTTCTTCGAACAAACGAATTAACTCCTGATTAATGGCATCAATTTTTTGACGACTCTCTTGTAATTTCATATCCTAACTCCTTATAGCTTCTTATAGATAGTATGTTCCAAATGGGCCAAAGCAAACTGTTTATCCGCTTCCATTTGGTCAATGAGGGCTTGCAACGAATCAAACTTCACTTCACCGCGAATAAAAGCTAAAAATTCAACAGTCGCCTCTTTTCCATACACATCATCGGAAAAATTAAACAAATGCGTTTCATAGCGATGGTATTGATTGGTAAAAGTCGGATTATCCCCCATATTGCCTACGGCACCATACCACTTTCCATCAATACATACTTGATTCACATAGACCCCATCTGCGGGACATGCCATGTCCTCAGGAAAGTGAAAGTTCAAGGTAGGAAATCCTAATGTACGGCCCCGTTGATCCCCTTTCACAACAGTTCCTGTAAAACGATAGGGTCGCCCCAACATCTGATTAGCTAGCTCAATATCGCCTCGTAAAATACTGCTACGAATGGCGGTGCTTGAAATAGGCGCATCAATCCAATCGTAGCGCACTAAATTCTGGTCCTGCACTGTAATGTGCGGGTACAGATCACGAATCAGTTGGGAGTCGCCCGTCCCCCCCTTGCCAAATTTGAAATTTGCACCAATCACAATGTGTGTCACTTGTCGATGTTGGCACAGGTGGTGAATAAACGTCTCCCCAGACTGTTCTAACAATTCTTTTGACATAGGAAGTTCTAATACATACTCTATGCCCCATGCCTCTAGCATAGCGTATCGTTCCTCTCGTTGTAACAAACGAGGAGGAATCTGTTTCGGTTGTAATATTGTAAATGGATGAGCATCGAAGGTTACAATGACGGATACACCATGACATGCGCGCGCCAACTTGATCACCTCTGTAATCACCGATTGATGGCCTAAATGTAATCCATCAAAAGTACCCATACCATACACTATCGGTTGTTCTATCGTATCTAACTCTGATATCTTATGTAATACTTTCATATCGATCCTTATCTTTTGAAATTTAGAATAGAATATCTATTCCGCTCTACCCCTTATTATATCACAACCGTAGACTATAGAAAGTGTATACATAAATTTCTATAAAAAAGATACCAGGATATACAACACTCGTTGTAAAATCCTGGTTTCTTATACATATACTATATGTATATATTTTTCTCTACTTTCAAAGTTTTTTCCAACCGCCGTAAGATGCTCATAAATCCATTTGCATCATAAGCTCTCACTAATGTGTCTACTGGGATTTCCTCTGGGGATACACAGAAAGTTCCATTCGGTTTGACTGTATGAATTGGCACTTGCTTCCCTTGTATCAAGCGCGTACGATTAATATCGTTAATATACACCGCTGGCAAGTGGGTCAGCAAGGTATCCACCGGTTGTACGGCATCTTCTCCTAGTATTTCTAGTTCTTCGATGGTTATGGAATGCTCGAGATCGAATTGTCCCACAGCGGTACGGCATAATTGTGTCATCATGCCATAATCTCCTAGGCGTCGGCATATATCTCGTAACAAGGCGCGCACATAGGTACCCGCAGAGCATCGCACACGAATGGTAAAAAATGGGTCCGCATAGGCTAGTAACTCGATGTCATAGATATGAATCGGACGAGTTGGTAATTCAAACTCTACTCCCGCACGGGCCAAATCATAGGCGCGTTGCCCATTGATTTTGATGGCAGAATACTTGGAGGGTCGTTGCTCCATAGGACCTTTAAAGGACTTCACCACTTCTTCTAATCGATCCCAAGGCATGGTGTCTAAATAATCCCATTCGCTCAGTATATTCCCTGTGCTATCTTCTGTATCCGTTTCCACGCCAAATTTACATTCTGCCACATAGGTCTTACCGATAGATTCTGTATATTCGATGGCACGTGTAGCTTTTCCTACAAAGATAGGCAACACTCCGTATGCCAAAGGATCTAAGGTCCCACTGTGCCCAATACGTCGTTCTTTCAAAATGCGCCGACAAATGCCGATCGCATCATGGCTTGTAATACCCGGTGGCTTGATCAAAGAAATAACTCCATCCATTAGTCAATCACCGCTAACAGTTGTTCCAAGGCCTCATGGATAGGACTTTCAATGGAGCAACCAGCTGCTCGAATATGCCCACCGCCACCAAAGTGACTAGCAATTTGATTCGCATCACGCACTTTGCTGCGAATACTAGCACGTGTTACTGTATCCGTTTTAGATTTCAATACGATGGCCACGTCCACACCTTTGATATTTCGAATCATGTCCACAAATCCATCTGTATCATCCCCAATGCGTTCCATCAAAGGTAAGGTCAAGCACATGGATACCACCTGCCCTGCATGGTGAAAGGATACATTATCTAGGACTTCTTTCATCACTTCGATGCGACCCGGTTCCACCATTTCAATGGCTTCGGAAATCACATGTGGTTGCGCTCCCGCTTGCAAGCATAGACCTGCCATTTCCATGGTATGTGCCGTTGTATTGGAAAATTTAAAGAACCCTGTATCGGTAGCCATTGCCATATACAAGGCTTGTCCCATCGATTGGGTAATGTCCCAATTCCACATCTTACAGAGGTACGCCACTGTTTCCCCAGTAGAGGAGAAATCGGCGCGCAAATATAAGCCATCCGCAAATTCTGTATTCGAAATATGATGGTCTATATTAAAAGTAGGTGCACTCACTCGTACACCTACTTCTCCAATTCGTTCAAATGTGCTAGCGTCCAGAATGAGTAGCATATCGGATGTGTAGCCATTTTCTAAACTTTCAATGGGCTCAATCTTGGAGCATAACGAAAGAAAAGAAAACTTTTCAGGAATCACATCATCCACTACCATACGGACTGCTTTCCCTTGGGATGTCAAGATTTCATACATAGCGAGCATGGAACCGATTGCATCTCCATCGGGACTGACATGAACGGTAAGAAGAATGGAATGGGCTGTATCAATCGATGCTTTCAGTTGATCAATACTAATTTTTGCCATTATTGTTCCTCTTGTTTAATCGAATTTAATAATCCTTCAATGTGCATGCTGTAATCTAAAGATGTGTCTGCATCAAAGGCAATGCTAGGAATGTGGCGCAATTGAAGTACCTTTCCTAGTTCAGAACGGAAATAGCCAGCGCTTCTACGTAAAGTTTCTAGGGACTGTTTTTTCTCCGCTTCACTGCCGAACAAGCTCACATAAATCGTAGCTTCTCGCAAATCGCCTGTGACACGCACATCGGTAACAGTGACAAATCCGATGCGAGGGTCTTTCAACCCACGCAATAAGATTTGGCTTGCTTCTTGTTTAATAAATTCTTGTAATTTTCGTACACGAACTTCGCTCATGGATACCTCCTATAATTCTGGGGCAATTTCTTCCATTTTGTACGCTTCAATCACGTCGCCTTCTTTTACGTCACGGTAACGTTCCAAGGAAATACCACATTCAAAGCTTGTTGCTACTTCTTTCACTTCGTCTTTGAAACGGCGCAAGGAATCGATATGACCTTCATGGATAACGATACCATCACGGATTAAGCGAATTTCAGAGTTATTTGTGATTTTACCTTCTGTTACATAGGAACCAGCTACGATGGCTTTCGGCGTAGAAATCACTTGGCGAACTTCTGCACGGCCTAGGATAACTTCTTTAAATTCAGGAGTTAACATACCACGCATAGCGGCTTCGATTTCATTGATCGCATCATAGATGACACGGTATGTACGAAGGTCAACACTTTCTTTTTCTGCTTCTTTGCGTACATTCGCATCTGGACGTACGTTAAAGCCGATAATAATCGCACCGGATGCAGAGGCTAACATCACGTCAGATTCATTGATAGCACCTACTGCACTGTGGATAATATTGATGCGTACTTCTGGGTTTTTAATGCCCTCTAAGGATTGACGTAATGCTTCTACAGAACCTTGTACGTCACCTTTAATAATAATATTTAAGTCTTTCAATTCCCCTTGTTGCATTTGGTTGAACAAATCATCAAGAGTGACTTTTGTTTTCGCATTCATTTCAGTAATGCGTTGTTTTTCAATACGTTTTTCCGCAATGGAGCGCGCTTCGTTGTCGTCAACAGCGAATATCACTTCCCCTGCCAATGGCACGTCGGACAAGCCTAAGATTTCCACCGGCATAGATGGACGAGCTACTTTCACTTTTTCCCCACGTTCGTTGGTCATGGCACGTACTTTACCGTAGGCCACGCCTGCAAGGATTGTTTCTCCCACACGCAAGGAACCTTTTTGTACCAATACAGTACATACAGGACCACGACCTTTGTCCAATTGCGCTTCGATAACGATACCTTGTGCCTTACGGTTAGGGTTCGCTTTCAATTCTTGCACTTCTGCAACTAGCAAGATGGTTTCCAATAGGTCTTCAATACCTTGACGTTGTTTCGCAGATACAGGAACCATGATCGTATCGCCACCCCACTCTTCTGGCAACAAACCATGTTCAGACAATTGTTGTTTCACATGGTCAGGGTTTGCACCTGGTTTATCCATTTTGTTGATAGCAACGATAATTGGTACTTCCGCAGATTTCGCATGGTTGATGGCCTCGATGGTTTGTGGCATAACACCGTCATCGGCAGCTACCACAAGAACAGCGATATCCGTAGATTGTGCACCACGTAGACGCATGGCTGTGAAAGCTTCGTGGCCTGGTGTATCTAAGAATGTAATTTTGTTACCTTCATAGCGAACTTGGTACGCACCGATATGTTGCGTAATGCCGCCCGCTTCAGAAGCCGTTACATTGGTAGAACGGATCACATCTAATAAAGACGTTTTACCATGGTCAACGTGACCCATGATAGTAACAACAGGTGGACGAGGTTGTAAGCTTTCTGGTGTATCTTCGATTTCCACGATTTCTGTAGGATCTTGTTCAGGTTCTACTTCCACCACTTCCACGCCGAAGTCCTCTGCCAATACCATCGCTGTTTCCACATCAATTTCTTGGTTGATCGTAGCCATAACGCCAAGCATCATCAATTTTTTAATGATTTCAGATACCTCACGGCCCATTTTTTCAGCTAATTCTTTTACTGTTAACGGACCAGATAGCTCGATAGACGTTGCAATTGCAGCTTCTGCTTTACGACGTTCTTCCTCTTTTTGTTTGATGTGTTGCTCATTACGTTGTTTAACTTTGTTCTTATTTTTTTGCAATGCAGAAGATACTAAGGATTGAGTACGTTCCCCTTTTTTGCCTTTTTTATCTTTTTTATTGCGACGCTCGTTACGGTTCTCATTGCGATGTTCCGATTCATAACGGCGATTTTCTTTTTGACGATCCGCTTCACGGCTCGCTTGACGATCACGGCCTTCTGGTTTTGCTGTCATCGCTGGATCCACTTGTGGAATCTCTAAGCGACGTTCGCGGCGTTGTCCGTCATTACGACGGTCATTGTTGCGGTCATTATTGCGATCGTTGTTGCGGTCAAAACGGCCTCCATTATTCGAACGATTACCGCCATTGCGGTTATCTGGGCGTTGGTCGTTGCGACCTTCTGTACGACGGCCATCACGATGTTGACCATTGCGTTGATTGGAACGAGAATCCCCTTGTCTATCATTGCGGTTATCTCGTGGACCATTGTTTTTACCATCTCGATTGAAAGGACGATCTCGCTTTTCACCACGATCATTACGGTCGTTTCTATCGTTGCGATGATTGCGATCTTGTCGAGGGCCTCGGCGTTGATCACCTTGCTCATTGCGATGGTATTCATGGACTTTCTTTTGTGGTCCTTTTTGTGCGTCTTTTTGATTATCTTTTGGTGTTGCCTCTTGCGATGGCTTAGTACCTTTTCCTAAGGCTTGTTTAATGATAGACAATTGTGAATCCTCCACTGTACTCATGTGACTTTTCACTTCCATGTTATGTTGTTTCAAAGCTTCAAGAACTACTTTATTTTCTACACCTAGATCTTTTGCAACTTCATATACTCTTTTTTTGGACATCTACATTCCCCCTTTACTGATTCTTATCTATTTCAGCTAGCAAGGATTTAGCAAATCCAGCATCATTTACTAATATAACTGCTCGCATTTCTTTTCCCAATGCTCTGCCAAGTTCTTCCTTTGTACCTACCAAGCGCAAAGGAACCTTGTGAGTTTCGGCTAAGTGTATATATTTCTTCGCATTATTAGGGGCACAATCTTCCGCCATAATTAATAGCGGGTAGGACTGCCGTTTGACCGACCGTTCCACAATAAAATCGCCGGATAACAAGCGACCTGCTCGCTGTGCTAACCCCAATATATTCAACACTTTTTCTTTATTCATGGGATATTTGTTCCTTTAAAGATTCATAAATTTCTTCTGAAACTTTATGTTTTAATGAACGCTCTAATCGCTTTGCTTTATAAGCCAACTCTAAGCATTCTACCTTCGCTTCCATGTAGGCGCCCCGACCAGGTGCTTTCCCAGTAGGGTCAATGGAAATTTCTCCCGTCGGACTCAATACAACACGAGTCAACTCTTTCTTGGGATGAAGTTCTCCGCATCCCACACAAATTCGCATAGGCTGAGACTTCTGTTTCATATTATTCGTCATCTCCAAACGCATCTAGAGAAATCATGTCCTCTTCCACTGCTTGCATTTCTCCAACTTCAGTGGCTTGCGTTTCACTCTTAATATCAATTTTCCAGTTTGTTAATTTCGCCGCTAATCGAGCATTTTGCCCTGCTTTACCGATAGCTAGTGAAAGTTGATAATCTGGCACTACCACAGAAGATGTTTTCTCTTCATCACGAGCCACTACGCTTACCACTTTCGCTGGACTTAAGGCATTAGCAATATACACAGCAGGATCCTCGTCCCATTTCACAATATCGATTTTCTCACCATGTAATTCGTCTACAATGGCTTGTACACGTTGTCCTTTAGGACCAACGCAAGCGCCTACTGGATCCACTTCTTCTTCACGGGATACAACAGCAATTTTAGAACGCATGCCCGGTTCGCGAGCGACAGACTGCAATTCCACTGTACCTTCTTCAATTTCAGGCACTTCTAATTCAAACAAACGTTTCAATAGACCTGGATGCGTACGGGAAATCATGATTTGTGGACCTTTTGTAGTCTTTTTCACTTCCACAATGTAGCATTTAATGCGATCACCCACAGCATAACTTTCACTAGGAATTTGCTCGGATACTGGTAAAATCGCTTCTGTTTTACCTAAGTTGATGAATACATTACGACCTTCAATACGCTCTACCAAGCCTGTCAAAATGTCGCCTTCTCGATTGGAATACTCATCATACACAATATTGCGTTCTGCTTCTTTCAATCGTTGAATCAACAATTGTTTTGCCGTGTGCGCTGCACTGCGACCGAAATTAGAAGGCGTTACATCTACTTCAATAATATCGCCGATTTCCATACGTTTATCTAAGGCACGAGCATCTGCTAATGAGATTTCTAATTCATCATTTTCAGGAATGTCTACAACTGTTTTCTTTGCTAGTACTTTGTAGTCTCCTGTTTCACGATTGAAATAAATATATGCCTCTTGATTGGCTCCTACTTCTTTGCGATAGGCTTGTAGTAACGCAACTTCAAGAGAATCAAAAATAACCTCTGGTGCCACACCTTTTTGTTTAGTAACTGCTAATACCGCTTGTACTAATTCTTGACTCACTGGTTTCCTCCCTTAAAAATCTAAATGTAATCGAATCTGTGCAATCGCTGCACGTTCAATGGAAATGGTTTCCTCTTGAACCTGAATCGTAATAGCGTCATCAGAAAATCCTTGTAAGGCTCCTGTATATTGCTTTTTACCATCAATTGGTTTAAACAATTGAATATCCACATCTCTACCATGGTAACGGATAAAGTCTTTATCTTTCTTTAACACTCTATCCAACCCTGGGGAAGATACTTCTAATAAATAATTTTCTTTAATCGGATCTTTTTCATCGAGCACTTGGCTTAATTGTTCACTGACCATTTGGCAATCATCTAAATCGATACCCCCCTCTTTGTCCAAGAACACGCGCAAGTACCATTCGCGCTCGTGTACATATTCTACGTCCACAAGCTCCAACTCCGTAGACTCTATAATCGATTCTACTACACCGGACACAAATTCCTCTACGGCGTCTCGTTTCATCTTATCCCCTCCTTGCAACAGTATAAGAGAAAGAGTGAGCCGCAGCTCACTCTTTTAATAGATTCTATAAAAGTTACCACTAGTATATCATAATTAGAAGAAAATAGCTACAGTAAACCATTACGTTTTAAGGCTTCTTCCCATTCTGGTTCTTTAAAGCCTACTAACACAACATCATCCAATACAAGAATCGGACGTTTTACTAACATGCCATTGGTCGCCAATAAAGCTAGCTTTTCATCATCTGTCATAGTTGGTAATTTATCTTTAATACCTTCTCCACGGTAGATTTGTCCAGACGTATTAAAGAATGCTTTAATATCGCCTTTTTTACTCTTAGGATACCAAACTCCTAACTCTTCTGCCGTTGGGTTTTCTTCTTTAATATCTCGATGGTCATAGCGGATGCCATGGTCATCTAAATATTTTTTCGCACGTTTACAAGTCGTGCATTTCGGATATTCAATATATAACATACGATACTCCTTATTATATTACTTATCTACACCTAATTCTTTTCTTAATACCTGCAACAAAGGCTCTGTCATCTCGCTAGCAGCGAACACATACTCTTTTAATTTACCTCGTTCTTCGGCTACTTTCATAGCAGATACTTCAAAGGGATCCAATACGATGGACAACACTGGTGTTTGCTCCCATTGTGTTTCCTCTGTTAAGTATCCTGAAATACGTTCCCCTTCGTTCTCTTCAAATCGCTCTAAGGCAACGATAGGACAAAACTCGTACATCAATTTACGAACCACAAGCATAAAATGTTCTCTATCTTGCTTAAACTGCTCCGCTTCTTCTCGGGTCATGCTAAAAATATCTACTTTCACACGATCTGTTTCACGGTCCATTGTCATGACATTAAGCTCCTTTCGCAGATAAGAACGCTACATAACAGCGTTTTGCCTCATAAATATCAGCCTTGCTCGTCACTTCCCAAGGGGAATGCATGCTTAGTACAGCTACCCCACAATCGATAACATCCATGCCGTACAACGCCATAATGTAGGCAATCGTACCGCCACCACCGAGGTCAACACGGCCTAATTCCGCCGTTTGGTAGGACACATTATCTTGGTCCATCAAATGACGAATGAACGCCATATATTCTGCATTAGCATCGTTGGATCCACTTTTACCACGGGACCCAGTAAATTTATTAAACACCACACCACGTCCTAGGAAAGCAGCATTTTTCTTTTCAAAAGCACTCGCATAAAGTGGGTCAAATCCAGCACTCACATCAGAAGATAACATGCGACTATTCGATAAGGTGCGACGTACAGCTAGTGGAGATGTATGACCCATGGCTTCCAATACTTCTGCCATAAAGTTTTCAAATAAACGAGATTGCATCCCTGTAGCCCCTACGGAACCAATTTCTTCTTTATCCACTAATAAAGTACAAGTAGTACGGCTCACATCCTCTGTTTCCAACATAGCTTCCAAGGATGTATAAGCGCACACACGGTCATCTTGTCCATAGCCGATGATCATAGAACGGTCAAAGCCTAATTCTCTCGATTCCCCTGCCGGCACAATCTCAAGTTCTGCAGATAGGAAATCTTCTTCTTCAAAGTCATATTGCTCTTGTAACACTTGCAATACATAGGCTTTCACACCGTCTTTTAATTCCCCTTTCACAGGACGGCTGCCGATAAGAAGGTCCAATTGTTCCCCTTCTACTACCTTGCCTGCTTTTTTCTCCATTTGTTCTTGTCCCAAATGTGGCAACAAGTCAGTCACACAGAATACAGGGTCCGTTGGGCTTTCACCGATGGCAAGATTGATCACCGAACCATCTCGTTTAACTACTACGCCATGAATCGCTAGTGGCATTGTCACCCATTGATATTTCTTGATGCCCCCATAATAGTGGGTATCTAACAGAGCCAAATCACTGTCAATATATAACGGATTTTGTTTCACATCTAGCCGTGGGGAATCAATGTGAGCTCCTAGAATATTCATACCATTTTCAATCGGTTCTGTACCGATGTTCACCATAGCTACGGCTTTTTTCATATGCACATAATAGACTTTGTCACCCGCTTTAAGAGTCGCTTTTTCCTTGATGACACTCTCCATATCGAGATATCCAGCAGCTTTTGCCCGTGCCACAATTTGTTCTACACATTCACGTTCCGTTTTTCCGTTATCCAAAAATTCACGATACTTCGTAGCCAACGATTCTACTCCGTGTAACTGTGCTTCTGTATATTCATGCCAAGCATTTCTACGTTCCATACCTAGCTCCTTTCATGTAACATTATCGTTTTCGTTCATACATAGTGCGCAATGCCGCCGGGGCATTGGTCACCATTTTAGACACATAATATCTGCGCCCTAAATATTTGCTATCCGATCGTCCCACATACCAATGTACACCGAACGATCCGTGTTCTTTGCAAGATCCAATGGATAAAAATCTATGTTTCACCACGCCTACAATGGGCTCTAACTGCAATAAGGACTGGCATTCTGGGCATCGTGTTTTCGCCCGATTGCTCTGTCTAAATATGCGCGGCATGGTGATAATGGATTCAAACAACTTATGTTCATACCGTGAAAGTCCATACAAACATTTTCCCTTCCCTTTTTGCTCCGCTCGTTTCTTTTCCAAGCTCTTCACAAAGGGAAAGCGCTGGCACACCATGGCCGTACAGATCGCATCATGTAAGCCATTGTGAGCCTGTAGATTAGGGACTTTCACATCCATTTCTTCCATTGCTTTTTGCAATGCATACTGCTGTTTCGAACCATGCATGGACTTCGCATACAGCGATTGTACGTCAAACCACGGCACATTTCTATGGATAGGCACAGTATGACACAGTGCGTTATCCATCAACATTTCAATATCGTCGGGTCCCCAAGAAATAAGAATCCCATCAGGTCCCACGAAATCTAGAAATTTTTGACACCCTCGGCGAAAGGATACCCCCTCACGGCGCAATTGATCCATCGTAATATGAGTCAACTTTTCCACAGAATGGTGCATAGTAGGTAAAAATTTAGGCGTAATGTACACTTCAAATTGATCCACAATTTGTAAGCTTTCATCTAATTTAACAGCCCCTATTTGTATCACTTCACCTATAAATGGAAAGCCTGAACGCCGTATCATATTCGGTTCTAATGCATAGGGCTGATTCCACTCTAAGTCAAATACAATATAGTGCATGCCTATTTCTTACCCTTTCTATCTAATAGTGTGTGTACTGCATGTAATACTTCTGGCTCCTGTATGACAGATAAACCTTTGTATTTACCAGATCGCAATACTTGATTCATATTTTTATTCACATCATAGGAATCCATCGTTTCTAGTACGATCGCCTCCTCTGTAAAAGGCCCATATAAAGATGGGTTCGATGGTCCGTACAGCGCCACCACTGGCACTTTCTGACTCACCGCCACGTGCATCGGTCCGGAATCATTAGTGACAATACAAATGCAACGTCGCATAGCTGCCGCCAGTTCTCCAATACTGAAAGCCCCGGCTCCCTTGATAGCTGGTTCTTTCATGACATCCAATACATCTTGTACCATTTCTACGTCCATAGGACCACCGAAAAATACGATGGTATATCCTTCCTTTGCCAATGTGTCCGCCACATGGGCAAAGCGTTCCTTAGGCCATCGCTTTTCTGGTACGGCACTACCAATATTAAAGCCAATCACACGATCCGTATCGACTACCCCATGAGACTCGTAGAACTTTCGTGCCGTTTCTTCCCATTCCGGGCTCGTAAACAGCTCTAATCCTGCATGCTCCACCGCATATCCCAACTGTTCTAACACATTCATGTACATTTCTGCGGCATGAATCGTTTTACGATTGAATCGTGTCACTTTCGTCATGAACGGCTGAAAGAGGAAATGACTCATCCCCGTTGTTTTCTTAGCCCCAATTTTCCAAGCTAAATAGGATGTTCTTTCATTGGGATGCAAATTAATCAGCACATCTACAGGACCTGCACTACGCACTTGTTTTGCAATTTGATTTAACCCTGGAATGCTATTATGGACGCCTTTTTTATCGACCTCAATTAGCTCATCAATATAGGGATTACAGCGATATATATCTGCCAATTTTTTATCGATAACATAGGTAATATGACTATCTGGCGCAATCTTTCTAAGAGCATGGATAAAAGGAGTCGTTAATACTACATCACCTAGATGCATCAAAAACGTGACAACAATACGCTTTCCGTTTAGTTCTATCATAGATTTCTCATCTCTTTCACTTGAGCCAATACCGTTTCCACTGAAATCTGATCCATACATTCCATATCTTCCACTAATGGTTTATCAATGGTTGCCCGTGATGTAGGGGATACAATGAGATGTACGTGGTCTTCTCCATAAGGACCCGTTCGTTCTGCACAAGTTGTACCAAACAAGGCTATCAGCGGAATTTGTAGGGCGCTAGCAATATGCAAGGGACCTGTATCGGCACTAATATATAAGGCGCTGTGACGAATCACTTCGATCAACTCATGTACATGAGTTTCTCCAATTAAGCTGACCACATTCGGATGCCCTACCCCCTCAACGATAGTTTGTCCTTTGGGAATGTCATCAGCGGCGCCTACTAGCACTACTTTTTGATCTAATTTCACTAACTCTTGGCAAAGCTCAGTAAACTTGGTCAGCGGCCACTCTTTGGCAATCCATCTAGCGCCAGGGGCTATGACAATATATGGCTCCCCTGCTGAAATGCCCGCCTCTTGCAATCTCTGCAAAGTTTGTTCCTTGGCGATGTCAGAAGTAGGTAAAGGAAACACCACCTCATCCACTGCACAACCTAAAGCTCTTGCCGTATCTAAATAGCGGTCTACCACATGGCCCTTACAATGGCTACCTACGAGCGGTGTGTTCACGATCCAACTTCCCTCACGTTGTTCGCAATAGGAGTATTTTTTCTTGGCTCCGCTCACACCTGCCACAGCAGCACTTTTAGCTAGAGACTGTAAATCCAAAGAAATATCAAATTTTTTCTTATGTAACTGTCCCCATAATTCCATCAAATACGGGAGACGCTTTAGTCGTTTTTTATCAATGAGAATGATTTCATCCACCCATGGCTTCCCCGGTATAATATCCTTGAAACGCTCATGAACTGCCCAAGCAATATAAGCTTTGGGATATTGTTTTCGTATGGCATATAAGGTTGGTAATGTATGAATTATATCACCTAACGAACTCATTCTGATGAATAAAATCCGTATATCTTCTTTCATATGGTATCCCTTTCTCATATCTTGATCTCTATACCTATTAAGTATACCATAGGATGTGCATAAAAGTTAAGATTTATATAGTCATACTGTGTATACAACATGAGTGTTCACGAACGTGAAAGTCTATCATTATGACAAACCTGCCATAGAGCGCATGACCAAATCGATGTCGCGGTTTTCTAACTCTTGTATGATGTGTATGTATGTTTTTTGTGTGGTAGTCATACTCGCATGCCCTAAACGCCTAGCCACACTAGCAATAGATACACCAGCAAAGAGCAACAAAGATGCATGTGTATGCCGTAGTCCATGAACAGAAATAATGGGAATCTCTAACTCTTTACAATATCGTTCCAATCGATCATTCACCGTCGAGTTATAGACAGTGCCTTTCACAAAAATCGGTTTATCCTCAGGTAAACCTTTAATGAGCTCTGAAAACTTTATAATCGTTTGCCAATCTAACTGAATCTTTCGTACAGAAGATTTATTTTTTGTCGGAAGAAATCCGCCTTTCCCTTTATAATCCCATGTTTTATTGACAATTAATGATTGATGAGGAAAGTCGAAATCTTTCGGTGTTAATGCGAGCGCCTCAGAAAAACGCATGCCTGTCTTAGCAATGATAAAAATAAACCAGTCCCAATTAATCTCCGGTGTGAGATTCAAATGTACCAGCAATGTATGCAACTCAAATTGATTCAAGTACTTAATTTTCTTTTCCCTGGGCGCCTTCCCTTTAATAATGGCTTTCCTCGTTGGGTCTCGGTCAATGTATCCCTCGTCCACCGCATCTAATACGGCTGCTTTTAACTGGTGGTGAAAGTCCATCGTCGTTTGGCGTTCGTGATACATAGCATAGTCATTAAGTAATTGTTGATAAGCACTACGATTTAACTCTGAAAGTCGCAACTCAGGCACTAGTTTTTCTAACCATGTCAAAGTGATCTCATACTTTTTCATCGTTACCTCTCGAATAGCCCCTTCCTTGTAAATTCGAATCCAACGTTCATAGTACTTGTAAAACAATTCCGAACCTTCCTCTGATTTTCCCATACATAACACCCCTTTACTAATATCATAAGAATAGTGATTACCTATATCTTACTCGTATTTTTCAAAAAGTGTAATATGAGTTGTAAAATAATTTGCTATTTTACTATGAATACGTTTAAGGATTTGAGGCTTACGCTGATGAAGGGTGATGAGGTTGTTGACGTGCTGATAATGCCCACCAATCTTTCTTTGTTCTTCTTTTGTAGGAATATATACCATTTGTTCTTCTAAATCAGATTTACTAAGATTCCCTATTGCTCCATTTCCTCCAGCAACAAAAGTATTAATGAATTTTTTATACCAATTCGAGCTTAATAATGCATCTATAAATTGAGGTTCCTGAGTTTCTAATAGCAACATAAATCCGCCATGTACAGCAGTATTTTCCTCTAACCCGCTTATTATAGTATGTTTACCAACTAATCTAGAAGATCCATTTGCTGCCGTTATAAGTATATCTCCATTTTTAACACATGGAATATTTATTGCGTCTATATTAACGAAAACATCTTCTTCATTGTAAACAAAAACATCCTCATCAATATTAGATGACCGTAGAACTCTAATCCCTGAGTCACTAATATCAGACGGCTTATAGGTTAAACCTCGTCGTATATTTACAATCTCCCCCAACTTACGCTGTTCCCAAGTATATGTATTAACAGACATAAAAAAGAAAGCTGATAACTCTAAAATCAGCTTTCTTTTATAATTCTATAAATGGGGGACAAATACTTGCTTTAAATTAAATTACGTTCTTTGGCAAGTTTAGTAAGTTCTTCCACTGATAATTCTGAAAATTGAGCAATCAACTCAATAGAAAAATTTTTCGCTACCAAATCAAGAGCTACTTCACGTTTAGCTTTCCATCGTGCTTGGGCCTTTCTTTCTTCCATCCTTTGGAACTCTTCATCAGTCATGATTCCTTTAGAATGTGTATAGGAATTTACCGATACCACAGAATATTCCTCCTCCCACGTTTCATAGTACATCACATTATATATGACCTAATCATTGCTTTTGAATACCTACTACATTACTTCATGTCTATCAATATAAATATAACTATTTTCTATCTCATCCTTTTAAGTAACATGACATCAGCGCATGTTCTTTAGCAATAGCCTTTACTTCTTCTAATGTAAAGTTAGTAACCTCTGCAATCATTTCTAGCGATAGTTGCTTACGCAACATCTGAATGACAACTTCAGCCTTGCCTTGAGCAAGACCTTCCGCAATCCCCTCAGCCATACCCTCTTTCCAATATTTATAATGATCCATGGATAACATCGAGTATTCCTCCTTCCACGCTTCACAATGCTTGACTTCATGCACAGCATCGTCAATATCTCTCAGCAACTCATCTGTTGCTTCTTGTCCATCAATATAATCTAAAAACGCTTGCAACGGTTTCGACACATCGTTTTGCGTTCCCTTTGTACTCAAAAATAACTTTGTGGCACCATCATTCAGAGCAATGTCATAATCTTCAATGCAAAGATTTCTAAACGTATACTTATGACGATTACCCGTAAACACTGGGAATGTGCATATAAAAATTACATAAGAATCATTTAATGTCGTATACTTTTGACCTTTTTGAATGTGGTACATATCTAGAATACTTTGGTAAAACCGTGTACGCTTTACAAGTTCTTCCATATCTTTGCTAGTTTGCATTTCAATATTGAATACCGTTCCTTTATCATCATTCACAAACACATCAAGACGTACACTTTTAGTATCCCACCGTACATCCAGATTTTTCTCTTCATGGATATATACGATGTCTTTAATCGAAATGTCTAACAACCGTTCTAATACAGCTTTACAAATGTGTTTCTTTAACATCACTTTCTGAAAGATAAAATTGTCTTGGAACGTCAGTTCATCAAATGACTTAATGTACATGGAATACCTTCCTTTCTTAAATTATATCATACCAGCTAAAACTAGAGATAGTACAATACTATCTACTAGAGGTATTCCACATCCTTTTTATTTCTCCTACAAAATAGCACTAATAGTCAACGTTCACTGTCAGTGCTACTTTTTGTGAGTATTATACATATTTAATCATATATATTATAAACTCAAAAGCGATACAAGTGGGTTATTCCCATTGTATCGCTTCATTTTTGAAAGTACTGTTACATCAGCGCATGTTCTTTAGCAATAGACTTTACTTCTTCTACTGTAAAATTAGTAACCTCTGCAATCATTTCTAAGGATAGTTGCTTACGCAACATCTGAATAACAACTTCAGCTTTGCCTTCAGCCTTGCCTTTAGCTTCACCTTGAGCAAGCCCTTCCGCAAGCCCCTCGGCCACGCCCTCTTTCCAATATTTATAATGATCCATGGATAACATCGAGTATTCCTCCTTCCACGCTTCACAATGCTTGACTTCATGTACAGCATCGTCAATATCTCTTAACAACTCATCTGTTGCTTCATGTCCATCAATGTAATCTAAAAACGCTTGTAATGGTTTCGACACATCATTTTGCGTTCCCTTTGTACTCAAAAATAACTTTGTGGCACCATCATTCAAGGCAATGTCATAATCTTCAATGCAAAGATTTCTAAACGTATACTTATGACGATTGCCCGTAAACACTGGGAATGTGCAAATAAAAATTACATAGGAATCATTTAATGTCGTATACTTTTGACCTTTTTGAATATGGTACATATCTAAAATACTTTGGTAAAACCGTGTACGCTTTACAAGTTCTTCCATATCTTTGCTAGTTTGCATTTCAATATTGAATACCGTTCCTTTATCATCATTCACAAACACATCAAGACGTACACTTTTAGTATCCCACCGTACATCCAGATTTTTCTCTTCATGGATATATACGATGTCTTTAATCGAAATGTCTAACAACCGTTCTAATACAGCTTTACAAATGTGTTTCTTTAACATCACTTTCTGAAAGATAAAATTGTCTTGGAACGTCAGTTCATCAAATGACTTAATGTACATGGAATACCTTCCTTTCTTAAATTATACCATACCTATTAAAACTAGAGATAGCACAATACTATCTATTAAAGGTATTCCATATCCTTTTTATTTCTCCTACAAAATAGCACTAACAGTCAACGTTCACTGTCAGTGCTACTTTTTGTGAGTATTCTAAAATTTCGAAGTTACAGGGCAAAATTCAAGCATATATATTATAAAATCAAAGGGCCCTAATAGGAACGGTTAGGGTCCTCATATACCTTTTTTCTTATTAAAAATATAAAAATAGAGGAAAGTTGATACTTTTTGTTCAACTTTCCTCTATTTTATTTGTGGGCTCTTTTGTTACAGCCACTTCATTAGTGTTAAGAGGCTGTTTTATTACGTCCCTTTTAGTGCAAGATTTACTTAGAAGTTATGTCGTACTCCCGCATCCATACGCCATGTATTGTCTATAGTAGCACCAAAGTTTTTAGTGAATGTACCATATACATATGTGCTTGGACGAACGGTCCAGGAGCCTCCAATTTCAGCATCAAGCCATGTATCTTTCAAATCAAGTTTTGTATGTACTGTTGGATTACCTGGTGCGGAATATGTCGTATTGATTATACTAGAGAATTCATGAGCCAATGCGAGTTTTGCAAAGATGTTGGATGTTTCTGTTTCTCTACCAATGCCAAATCCCAATCGACCTACAGCAGAGTTGACAGCATCAGCTTTCACATGCATAGATCCACCACCAACAACATTAGCATCATAGGATACACCGTTCAAACGACCTACAATAAATTCTACACTAGGATCCATGTAGAAACCATTTTGTTTTTTAATACGTTTACCGTATTCTGCACTGAAAGCGGTACCAAATGTATGATAATCCCCATTCAATTTATGTCCCCCTAGGGAGTCAAGTTTATAAGTATTGGACAAGCGGGTTCCACGAACGATGATATCTAAGTAATGTCCATCATCATATTGTTTTGTACCGTATAGCCCAATACCACCGATTTTACTGTCTCCGTTGCCAACACCATAAGCGTTGCTAGACGTACTGTAATGTAGAGCGCCACCCAAAGTCCAACCATTGGATACTTTATAATCATAACCAATTTGTACACCATTATATCTCATATGAACATCGGCACCATCTGTCATTTTAGATTTGCCTCCGATGTATTTAGCCCATATACCATTATTCATAGTAGCTAAACGAAGATCCCCTAAACGACGTTGTAAATCGTTCGTAGTATCACTCCAAGCAATCGCTGTAGATGTAAGAGCAGATTTCGTGCTATTTACCAACGAAGATTCACTAGCATGTGTTACAGTCGCCGTATCGGTAACAGCAAGATTACCTTGTGCATCAAATGCATTTGTACCAAGTTCAATCATAGCAGCCGGTCTTGTAATACCTTCATTAACTTGAACAGCAGCAGCTAGCTTCTTATCATTCCCAGTATATTGTAATTTAGTGGCTAACGATTTCATTTCTGCTCGATAACTTGCATCGTCAGTCAAATTCTTAGCACTATCACCTTGTACAGTAATGTGGCTATGATCAGCGGCGTGTTGAATTATGATTTGGCCTTTGCCAGCTTCGCTCGCTGGCGCACCTGTTTTATAATCAGCATTTACAAAACCACTATAGTTTTGAATCGTAATAGG
>CAUQLO010000030.1:0-20876 GCA_963518725.1 uncultured Veillonella sp.
TTATGTTTACTTCTTTCGAAGTAATTACCTTACATTGTTCAGTTTTCAAAGATCATCTATATCCTCATACTACATAAGTAGTAAATGGTGACCCACCCGCGACTCGAACGCGGGACACCCTGATTAAAAGTCAGGTGCTCTGCCAACTGAGCTAGTGGGTCATAAAATGGCAGGGGTGGATGGGATCGAACCATCGCATGTCGGAGTCAAAGTCCGATGCCTTACCGCTTGGCTACACCCCTGTGTTGTGGGGTGAGTAATGGGGATCGAACCCATGCATAACGGAGCCACAATCCGCCGTGTTAACCGCTTCACCATACCCACCACAGGATATTTATTCTGTTTAGCACTGTCGTGCCTTACAACGATATTTAGTATATCAGTTAATGTTTTTCGTGTCAACCACTTTTTAAAAACTTTTTTTAACTCAATATCGCATCTCACCTACGTTTACTCATGATTTATATCACTGCGCACCGCTGATGTTTTTACAGTATATCAAACATTTTATTTCTTGTAAACCCCCTTTTTTATTTTTTACTCAATCTCTTTTTAACATATCTTGATGTCTCATATTTAGTATTGTAATCTATTTATTTCTCGCGTATATTGGCGCATTACTACTTTCATATACACATAAAATAGAGGCACGTAAGGTTTCCCCTACATGCCTCGATTTATATGATTCTTCACTAAACCAATTTAGCTAGGTCATTTAGATTTTCAGCCATTGTTGGATGTGTAAAGATTTGGTCGCGCAAGTATGTATACTTAATATCGTTATCCATCGCCATTTTAATGATGTTAATTAACTCTTCCGAGTTTTTACCAAATAAGGTTGCACCTAGGATGAGGCCTGTGTCTTTGTTAACTGTTAGCTTAAATACCCCACGTGGATCTTGGTTCACTGCATGACGTGGCATGTTGTTCACTGGTAATGCAACGGTAACTGCATTTGGGTATTGTACTTTTGCTTCTTCTTCGTGTAAACCTACATGGGATAAGGCAGGTGTAATGAAAGTAGAATACGGCACGTGTGCACGGTTACCCAGTTTATAACTTTCATCTCCGTGCAATACACGATTCACAATGCGGAAGTCATCAAGGGATATATAGGTAAATTGTTGTCCCCCGTTCACATCGCCTACGGCAAACACATTAGGAACAGCTGTCATCAATGTATCATCTGTTACGATAGATCCATTAGGACGCACTTGAATATCTGTATGTTCTAAGCCAAGTCCTTCTGTGTTAGCTTTGCGACCTGTCGCATGTAACAATGCATCGAAGACGAACTCTTCTCCACTTTCAGTCACTACTACCACAGTGTCACCTACGTTTTTAATTTCTTTTGTTACCGCATTGAAATGGAAGTGAATGCCATCTTCTTCTAAGTATTGTTGCGCTAACGCAGCTACATCTGCATCTTCACGTTTTAAAATTCTATCGCCACTTTCAAAGGCAGTCACCTCAGCACCTAAGCGCGCGTACAAATTAGCAAACTCGATACCGATATTACCGCAACCAATGATGCCTAATCGTTTTGGCAATGTAGGCAAGGCTTGCAACTCAGTGCTGTTGTACACAAATTTAGACGTAGATAGACCTGGAATTGGAAGAACCACATTCGTAGCCCCTGTATTGATGACAATAATCTCAGCTGTCAATGTTTCCACACCGTCTGCTGTTGTCACTTCTACTTCTTTATTGGACGTAAATTTGCCATGTCCAGTATACACCGTCACGTTGGGATTGGATGTTAACATGTTTAAGTTTTTTGCATTCAACTTGCCTACTACTGTATCACGAGTCGCTTTAGCTGCTTCGTAGCTTTTACCTTTATCAGCGCCTACAATCATTGTTTTCGTTGGAATACATCCGATGTTGATGCATGTACCACCATACATAGCTGGATTTTGCTCAATTAAAGCAACTTGTTTTCCTTCTTTGCCAAATGTGGCTGCTAATGTTTTACCAGCTTTACCAAAGCCGATAACGAGTAAGTCATATTGTTTCATAATTATCTCCCCTTTGTTAATTCACATGAATAAAAGTATGTTATATATTTCATTGTTAATACAATATTGTTTTTATTGTATACCTATTCACTAGGAATTTCAATACTATATATCACAATTTTTTTAACTCCATAGTTTCAACAAGTTTTTAACTAGCTACACTTAGATACTATATTTTAATATATCTACCTTACTCACAAAAATACTATGATTTTATCTATTATTATGAATGCTAACCCTGTTCGATTCTATAATCCATACGCAAAACTAGCACTTTCATAATGAAAGTGCTAGTCCATTGTTGCAAATCTATAGCACTCCTAGGTATAAGGCCTATTCTGCAATTCTTGCTTGTAAATATTGTTTTACAAATGTTGGCAATACGAATGCAGATTTTTGGATGCCATAGTTATAGTATTTCGTTGTAAAATCTTGGGCACGATTTGGATCCCATTCTAATGGATCGTGCGTTTTAGAGCCCATAGTAAAGCAGTGCATTCCTGTTGGATATAGCGGAATGAACGCTGTATATAAACGAGTGATAGGGAAATGTTTATTCACATAGTAGAACACGTCAGATACTAATTGTTGGTGCATCATTGGAGATTCTGTTTGTTGTACAAATAAACCATCTTCTTTTAAGGCACGATATGTATTTTTGTAGAACTCTTCTGTAAATAAGCCTTCTCCAGGGCCGATTGGGTCAGAGCAGTCTACGATAATGACATCATAGTAATTTTCTTTTTCTGCTACGTGACCGATACCATCACCGATGGTAACTGTCAATTTTGGATCTTGGCGAATCATAGCGTCAGCAATAGAAGGCAAGTATTGTTTTGCCAACTCCACTACTTTACCGTCGATTTCTACCATTGTCACCATTTCAACACAGCTATGGCGTACACATTCTCTAGCAACGCCACCATCACCGCCACCGATGATCAATACATGCTTAGGATTTGGATGCAAGAATAGTGGAACATGACTCATCATTTCATGGTACACAAATTCTTCCCGTTCTGATGTTTGAAACACTCCATCCAAAACAAGCATATTACCGTATTCTAAACTATGAGCGACTTCGATGGTTTGAAAGTCGGACTTTCCAGAATATAAAATTTCATCCACTTCTGCGCTTAACGCAAGATGAGGGGATTGCATTTCTTTAATCCATTGTGTCATGTCTTACTCCTCACTTTGTGGCTGGATGTATAAAAAGGCTCCACCCAGCAAATTATCTCGTAACCAACGGCGTAGGGAAAAAGTTCGTTCCATACCTTCATCATAGACAACACACCGTGTGTCATCATTGTTGACCTGCATAGATACGATCGGCACCCAATGCCAAGTAGATAGACCTTCTTCTTGTCCACGATGACGATTTAAAAACGCTACCGGACAATTCTGTTCCAATCCACGTTGGATGAAATCCGTCACTTCCTCTACCGTATAAGGACTTCCTTGCAAAGGGAAAATAGGCAATCGTTTCACCGTATAGGGCAATGTATTATCTACCATATATTGGTTCACTCCTTGTTCCCACCAAGTACTTTTATAGAGTCCACCACCATAACGAGGGCGCACGTATTCCCATACTTGGTTCATGCGCGCTAAGGCTTGGTCGCCGTCTGCCACAATAGCTAACGGCAAATGACCATCCCGAAAGAGAACATAGGAAATCACTTGAGTCGCCGTTGTAGGTCCACAACCTGCTAACCGTTTCCACGCATCTTCGTACCATTCTTGGTCATAGCCGTAGGAAAAATTTCCATCCTTTTTTACTTGTAACCATTCAGGGTGCTCTAAGCGATAGCGTTTAATGCCTGCCATTACGCTTCTACTACCTCAACAGTTTGCATGCGGTCACCTTGTTGAATTTTGTCCACAACATCCATACCTTCGATGACTTGGCCGAATACAGTGTGAACGCCATCTAAATGAGGTTGTGGTTCGTATACGATAAAGAATTGGCTACCACCTGTGTTAGGTCCACGATGTGCCATGGACAAAGCGCCACGAACGTGTTTATGTGGGTTACCTTCTGTTTCGCAAGGGATTGTATAGCCAGGACCACCTACACCAGTTCCCATTGGGCAACCGCCTTGAGCTACGAAACCAGGGATCACACGATGGAATTTCAAAGTATCGTAGAAACCTTCTTTAATCAATTTTTCAAAGTTAGCTACTGTACCAGGAGCTTCATTTTCAAATAATTCGATTACGATGTCACCGTATTCCATATGAATAATTGCTTTTTTCATTATTCTACCTCCAAAAAAGTTCTAATGACATGACCCGCTAAATGCAATCCCGCTACAGACGGAACAAATCCGCAGGAACCAGGACTTCTCGAATCGTCATCTCGGTTCGGCGTCATCGGTTGCTCTGTAGAGAATAATACCACTTGCTTTTTAATGCCACGGCGACGCAATTCTTTACGCATCACTTTCGCCAATGGACATGTATGGGTCTTACTAATATCTGTTATCTTCAATTGATCTGGCCATATTTTGTTGCCCGTCCCCATGGAAGATATACATGGTATATGACTATTATAACACGTTTCGATGATGGATAGTTTAGCACTTACCATATCGATGGCATCAATGACAAAATCTGGAGCTATATCCGTGATGAAAGTAGGATGACTTTCACCGGTATACACCATATCATAGGCCTCAATATGCAGCTTAGGATTGATGGATAGAGCGCGCTCCTTCGCCACCTCTACCTTGCGTTGACCTACCGTGCTAGGCAAGGCGATGAGCTGACGATTGATATTGCTCACCGTCACTTGGTCACCATCGACGATGACAATGTGACCCACCCCAGATCGAACTAGCGCTTCTAGAGCAAAAGAACCTACGCCACCACATCCAAAGAGAAGGACTTTCTTACCTTGCAAGGTTTTAATTTTTTCTTCCCCCACTAGCCATTGTAGGCGTGTTAACATATGCTCCATCTTAATACGCTCCGGATGGGATGATTTCTGTCCAATATCCATCTGGATCAGCAATGAAATAGATGCCCATCGCTTCATTTTCATAGACCACACAATCCATCGCTTTATGTTTTGCCAAGGCACCTTCGTAATCATCTACATAGAATGCCAAATGGAATTCATTATCCCCTAAATTATACGGGCGATCCCAATCGCGCAACCATGTTAACTCCAAGCGATGTGGATTGGTGCCATCTCCTAAATAGACAATTTTAAAGGATCCATCTTCGCCATCAATATGACCTACTTCTACTAAGTCTAATGCGTCTTTGTAGAAGGCTAAGCTTTTGTCCAACTCTTTCACATTAATATTATTGTGAGCAAAGCTAAATTTCATACTTCCTCCTTAATTCCTAGTGATTAACAGTATTATTCTATCATAGGTGCTACGGGAATACAATCATGGCACCTGAAAGTACGCCTTACTTCCACTATCTGTTTTTGTCACCACTAAATGGGCACCGATCTGTTGTTGCAGTTCTGGCACATGGGAAATGATCCCTACCAATCGCCCTTGGGATTGTAATGCCACCAATGTTTCCATAGCCACATCAAGGGTATCTGGATCCAAGGTGCCAAAGCCTTCATCGATGAACATCGTATCTAAATGGATGCCCCCTGCATAGGACTGAATCACATCTGCCAAACCCATGGCAAGACCTAGGGATGCCAAGAAAGTTTCCCCTCCGGACAATGTGTTGGCAGGTCGACTCGCCCCCGTATAGGCATCAAAGACAGCAATATCTAGCCCTCGTGCACCACGACCACCTTCTTCTAAGGATCGTTCCAATCGATAGCGACCACGGCTCATATCATGAAGTCGCAAATTCGCAGCACTTAAGACTTCTTCTAGGATAGCCCCCAGCACATATCGTTCAAAGCTAATCCCTTTCATGCCCGAATCACCACCATTCGCCAAATCTGCCAAACTAAAGATAAAGGCACGCCGATCTGACAACTCTTTCGTAGCCGTTTCTAGTTTGGCAATCTCTTGGATAGTTTTCTCCTTAGCAGTCACTTGCGACTTTAAGGTACCAATGACTTCCCCTAACTCTTTTAATTCTTGTTGCAATGCTTCCACCGACTCTTTCGGAATTTCCTCTGGTGTCGCACTATAGGCCGCCAAGTCCTGTTGGACTCCTTCTAAAAGAGCAGTCAACCGCAACGATTCATTGTGGTAGGTACTAAAGGTTTCTTTCCAAGTTGGCAATGTATCAAAAGCTGTGGATTGCTCCTTGAAGGTGCAGATAGTAAGAGATTCCTCTCCTAATACCTGTTCCATCTCCTTGCACATGCCATCTATATCTCGGTCCATGCGATCCTGTTGCTCTTTCAGAGTTCCTAGTTCGGCTGTTAGGGCTGTTTTTTTCTCCTGACATGTTTGTCGTCCTTCATCCACCGATTTACGGTCCCCTTCATAGCGTTTCAAAGACTCTGCCAGCCCTTTCACTTCTGTCGTGTAGGATTCCACTGTGAATGGAGCGATGCTAGTTTCAATACGGCTCATTTCTGCGTTTACGTGCTGCACTTCCTGTTGTAAGGACTCCAACAGTCCCTCTAAGGTTCTCAATTCTAGTTGTTTTTCGTGAACCTTGGTCTCCGCTGTTTGTATGGTTTCTTGTAGTGTTCCTAGGCTTTCTTCTAGCTCTAGTTTTCTAGTTTCTCCGTGGTCCAACTCTTTCTGTATGTCTCTGAAAATTTGGTCTATAGCTACTTCATCTATCTTCGCATTCCACCAAGAGAGGCGTTCAGCTACCGTTTCTATCTCTTTGGCTTCTACAGCCCTGTCCAAGATAGTCCCCAGTTGCAAGATAGACTCTCTTTGAACTCCTACTGTTACCTTTGGATAGGTTTCACATAAACGATTCCATTCTTGGCGATACCGCTCTACCTCTTCTTCACTGTGCCCTAACTTAGTTTCTGTGGTTGCCACCTGTGTTTGACTGGCTTGGAACTCATCACGAAGGCGCTCCACCGTTTCACGCACAACGTCTTCCGATGGAGCTTGCGCTAGCTGTGGATGGACCAAAGAACCACACACGGGACATGGCGCTTGCTCTTCCATTTGTAAACTCACTTCATAGGCTTGGTGTTGTCGCAACAACTGCTCATTATGATGAAACAGCCCTTCACGAGTTGTACAAATCTGACGCTCTTGAGACAACTGCTGACGGTGCAGAGTAAGTCTATCCCAAGCAGTTTGGAGTGTATCTACAACCCCCTTTAAGAAGTCCCACCAACTTCGCAATTCACTGGTACATAATTTTTCCTCGCTTACCGAAACATAGCTTTGTAGCTCACGGTTCAATTCCTCTAGAGTATGACGTTTTTCTTCCAAGTCTGCACCACTAGTTCCTATCTCCTGTTGTAAAATTGTGTGTGCCTCCATCTGCTCTACAACAGTCTCCTCCAGTGCAGTCCGTTTTTCTAAAAGCTCACGATACCTCTCTACCTCTTGTTGCATGCCCTGTAATTGATGGTATTGCTCTTGCTGTTTGGCATAGGTATCTTCTTGGGACACCAACTGTTGGAATTGAGTTTCCCACTGTTGCAAGCTTGCCTCTACAGATTGCAAGGACCCGTCTAAGGTGTCTAACTTCTCTGTATTCTTCCGGAACGTTTCCTGTAGTTTCTCATATTCCTTCATGCGAATGCGAACTTCTTGCAATCGTTCCCAACGGCTAATGGTCTCCCCTAATGCCAGATGCGCTGTTTCCCCCTCTTGGTGAGTAGCTAAAGCCTGACTATATTGCTCCTTGCGCGATACCAGATTGGCATACGTTTCATACTTTGCATAATCAGCTTGCAGAGCTTCATATTGACCTTGTTTCTCCTTCCGTTCTCTTTCACGATCCCCTAATACTGTAGATTCCTCTTTCACTAATGCCGTTAAATCTGCTAGTGTGTCCACCGTATAGGTCCCCAGTAAGAACTCAACCTTTTGTAACGTATCTTGAATCCCTGCAGTAGCCTTGGTCAGCTCTTCTTTCAATAGGTCTTGCATGCGTTTATACACAGAGGTTTTAAAAATCGTATGTAATAGCACCTCTCGCTCTGAAGTAGGTGCTACCAGCAGTTTTCTAAAATCACCTTGTGGCAACAGGACGACCTGCAAGAATTGGTCTACTCGAAATCCAATAATCTGTTGTACATAATCACGAATTTCTTGGGCTTTCGTGGTGAGTAATTTCCAGTCTTCATCCACCCATTCGCTGATAGCCGCCGTTGCCAATACAGTTCTTGTACCGGCGCCACGCTTTTTCTGCAATTCCTGTTTCGGGGTCCGTTCCATCCGATATCGATGGTCCCCCACCTGAAATTCAAACACCACTGCTGTCGGTGTGGTCGCATCGGCATAATCACTGCGCATATCGGCGCCATCACGAAGTCCACCGCTAGTTTGACCATACAAGGCATACACAATGGCATCTAAAATACTCGTCTTCCCAGCTCCTGTGGGGCCGGTAATCAAAAACATGGACTGATTGGCTAGCACTGCAAAATCAAGGATCACTTCCTTGGGATACGGTCCAAAGGCTGTCATTTCTAATCGTAAGGGTCTCATGGTTCATCCTCCCTTAATACGCGTTGCCACAAACCTTCCATATACGCTAATTCTTCCTGTGAAAGTTCTTCATTCCGAGCTTCTTTGGCAAATTGAGCAAATAAATCTCGCTCATTTAATTCCTTGAAGCGCTTCGCCCCTGTTGTATCACGAACGACTTCCATACGACCCACCAGTTCTAAACGCATGCAATAAGGAAATACTTTTCGCAAACGGCGCATTCCATCCACCACTGGTGCCGTATCGAGCAATCGCACTTCTACATAATCATTGTGATGCTGGGAATGGAGACTTTCATCAGCCAACAGGTCATTAAAATAGCCGGTAAGACTGACAAATTGACGGCGCCCTACGATAGGAATCTCGCTGATTGTTGTAGACCCTTTGCCGTCCATATCAACGATAGTGAAACTTTTACTATACCCCACCTCATCAAAGGAATAGGTCAGTAAGGAACCGCTGTAGCGAATATGGTCCGCCCCAATTCGTTGCGGTTTATGCAAATGGCCTAACGCCGTATAGTGAAAGTCCTTAAACACAGTGGTCGGCACTTGTCCTGAACCACCCACCAAAAGAGGCCGTTCCGATTCACTTTCAGCACCTCCTGCCACAAAGGCATGAGCCATACAAAGACTGCGGTGACCCTGTGAACGACTCATCGCATAAGATGCCCACTGTTGGTAGGCATCTGAGATAGTCATGTTGTATTTGTTTATATCAACGGAGATATCATTTTCCACAGTATCGATGCTAGAAATATCAGCATTATCGTTATAAGAATCATTGTCTAGATTCGTAACATCTTCATCACTCAAAGAAGCAAATAAATCTGCCGATTCACCTTGTGTACTGCGTTTTTTAGAACTCGTATCAGATTTAATATCCTTTGTAAATTCTGCTACCTCATTCCCTATACCTTGCCGTTGCAGCTCATGTTGCATATCCCGCACTTCCCCATAGGGCAATGCCCATACATCAAGTTGACCGTGAGCATCTTGAAATGTTATAGGTTTCATCCCTTGATGGGCATGGCCTAACAAGTGGATACCATGCGTTTCCCAAGCACTGCGGCCCATAGCTAAACGGGGTCCACTATCGTGATTACCTGAAATGACCACCATAGGAATGTTCTCGGTGAAAGCCAATCGATGGAGCACGGAATCCCATAGCTCAATGGCTTCAATGGGTGGCACCGATCGGTCAAAGACGTCCCCACTAAGGACCACTAGATCAATGTGTTCTTCTTTCAGTAAAGGGAAAAATTGATGTTCCAGTACATGGGCTTGGTCCGTTGTTAAATGTTCGTTATAAAATAGTCGTCCTAAATGCCAGTCTGCTGTATGTAGTATGCGCATACTTACACCTCGTTTGCGTAAATCTCCCGTAAGATAGCGATTTCTTTCGCATATCCATCTAGTTCGTTCGGTGTTTCTAAATAGAATGGTAAATGACGTAATTTTGGATGAGTGATGAAATTAGCAATGGCCTCAATGCCAATATGGCCTTCCCCAATTTTCTCATGTCGATCTTTATGGGCTCCCCTCGGATTTTTGGAATCATTCAAATGCACCGCATGGATTCTGTCTAAGCCCACAAAATGGTCAAACTCCTCCAAAACGCCATCTAAATTTTCAATGATGTCGTAACCACCTTCGTGGATATGGCACGTATCTACGCAAACTCCGATATATTCTTTATATTTCACGCCGTCAATGATGCGCGCTAATTCTTCAAAATTACGACCTACTTCTGTTCCTTTCCCCGCCATGGCTTCTAATAAAACTGTCGTCTTCATTCCTGGAAAAATCACTTCGTTCAGCATGTCTACGATATATTCAATGCCTTGGTCCACCCCTTGTTTCACATGGCTCCCAGGGTGAAAGTTATATAAGTGGCCCGGTAAATATTCCAAGCGCTCCAAGTCTTCTCGCATGGAGTTTTTCGCAAACTCACGCAGTCCTGGGTCGGCCGCACAAGCATTCAAGGTATATGGCGCATGGCCTAGCAATTTGCCAAATTGGTGTTCTTGTAAAAATGCATCTAAAGCTTTCATATCTGCTTCGTCAAAAGCACGCGCCTTTCCACCACGGGGATTTCTCGTAAAGTATTGGAATGTGTTGGCCCCAATAGAGAGGGCCTCCTTCCCCATGTGTAAATAGCCTTTGCTAATGGATAAATGACATCCGATTGTTAATTGACTCATATATAACTCCTTTTCTTACTGATTCACTATCTTACTTGTAAGTATATCATGTTATGACTATGTCTTTACAGGCATAAAAATAGAGGACAATTGTTTATATAAGCAATTATCCTCTATTCCATTTCAATTACTAATTAATGCGAGCTTTTACGCAAACATTCTGGACAAATGCCTTCAAAAGACACATGGAGTCCTGTAATTTCATATTCACTGTGGCGTGCCACTTCGTCTCGTAGACAGTTCACTTGTACATCGTGCAAATCATTAATACGATTACACATGGTACAGCGTACATGTGGATGATTTCTTGTATCCCAGTCATATCGGCTACAATCATCGCCCAAGTCCAAGACGCGAACCAAACCAATGCGTTCAAAAATCTCCATCGTTTTATATACAGTTGCCAAGCTCATACTGGGATGGTCTTCCCGCAAACTTTGGTAGATCATTTCCGCAGTGGGATGGTTGTTTTCTGCGTAAAGAACATTATAAATGGCAATACGCTGCGGCGTTACTTTATAACCTTCTTCTCGCAATTTTTGTGCAATATCCATAAAGCACATCCTTTCCACTTGGAAGCTTAACTGTGAGATTAAAACACTACTACTCTTACTATATTATATCAGAAAGTTCATTCCCAAACAATAATCAGAATTGTTTAATTTTAAATATCGTCACTTGACGAGATTATTCTTTAAAATATGGTTTGAAACCGCTACCTTGGTGCTTTTGTTGTTTTTGACCATCACGGGAACGGCGTTCTCCACCATTGGAGCGTTGATTGCGATCACGAGAAGAACGTTTTCTATCTCCGTCACGACGGTCATCACGACGGCGACCATCTCTACGACGATCATCACGGCGACGGCCATCACGATTATCACGACGTCCACCATCACGGCGACGACGAACACGAAGAGGTGCTTCTTCTGTAATACTTACCGGTGTTGTGTCTGGCTCTTTTGTCAACAATTTTAACGCTGCCGCCAACAATGTAACGGAGTCGATATCGTTTAACAATTCTTCTGCACTAGAACGGTAACTTGCTAATTCTTCACGATTATCTGCTAAAGCAATTAATTTTTCTACGGCAATTTTTTGTTGACCTTCTAATACTTCACCCAAGGATGGCGCTTTACGACGAGCAATCTTGCGTTTTGTCAAACGTTCAATAGCATGTAAATGCTCAATTTCACGAGGGATCACAAATGTCATCGCTACGCCTGCTTTACCAGCACGACCTGTACGACCCACACGGTGTACATAGCTTTCAGGATCTTGTGGCAAGTCATAGTTATATACATGCGTAACGCCGCTGATATCTAAACCACGTGCCGCTACGTCTGTAGCCACTAGAATATCGATAGTGCCTTCACGGAATTGACGGATTACAGAGTCACGTTTTTGTTGAGACAAGTCACCATGGATGCCTTCTGCCATGTAACCACGTTTTTTCAATGCTTCTGTTACTTCGTCTACACGGCGTTTTGTGCGACCGAACACGATGGCCAATTCAGGAGCTTGAATGTCTAACAAACGGCACAATACATCAAATTTTTGACGATCTTGTACTTCGATGTAATATTGCTCGATTAAATCCATTGTCACTTGTGTCGGTTTCATACGGATTAACGTTGGCTCTGTTAAGTACGTTTCTGCCAATTCTTGGATGGCCTTTGGCATGGTAGCAGAGAACAATAATGTTTGGCGTTCTTCTGGTACAGCTGTCAAAATTTTATTGATGTCATCCACGAATCCCATGTTTAACATTTCATCCGCTTCATCAAGGATGACAACTTTCACTTGGTCAAAGGCAATGGATTTGCGTTCCATATGATCCATCAAACGACCAGGTGTAGCTACAATCACTTGTGGATGTTTTTTCAACATACGGAATTGACGTCCAATATCTTGTCCACCATAGATTGGCAAGGCTTGGATGTTTGTATGTTGCGCCATTTTATTTAACTCTTCCGCCACTTGAATTGCTAATTCACGAGTTGGTGAAAGAATCAATACTTGTGGATCTTGGATAGTTGGATCCACTTGCTCTAACGCTGGGATACCGAAGGCAGCTGTTTTACCAGTACCAGTTTGTGCTTGACCAATCATGTCTTGACCGGACTTCGCCGCTGGAATGGCTTCACGTTGAATCGGTGTTGGTTCTTCAAATCCCATGTCGTTTAAAGCTCGTAAAATGGGTTCGCTAATGTGTAAATCTTCAAATTTAATTTGCATATATGAAAGGGTCCTCCTTTAAAATGTTGTATGTATCATGCGAATTAGTATATTATATCACAAAGAGTATCGGTTTGTATATCAGAGTATGATAGGACACTATTTGATTCAACATATTATTACAAATATATATTTGATTAAACATCCAAATTCACGTTACAATGTTCCTAACGTACTACAGACGTAACTTAAAAGGAGATTCCCATGCATATTGCCCCCATTATCCTAGGAAATGTAATCAGCTCTCGATTTCTTAAACGTCCCCCAAGATCTATTAATATTGCTTGGTTTACAGACCAATGTTTTTTAACCGAGGAAATACTGCCTACTCTTGAGATAGAGAACGTATTTTTTAAATCCCATCCTATGACACAAGAAAGCTATTTAGATGTTTTAAAACAATATTTCCATAAAGACATCCCTCCACAGGAATTACTCCTTTCCTATATCATGGTTCTAAGTCTTTCACTAGCGAGTTCTTCTGATATATCTTTAACAAAAGATGTAAAGAATACTGTACTAAACTATTGTGAAATAACAAATATTACAACACCAGATTGTAACATCTTGTTGAGTATTTTATTAAATTACCTCGAACAATTACAAAGTCATTCTTCAATGGAAAACTTAAGAGTGTTGCTAGACACCCATTCCATTTCTATACCATCTATTCATGACATACTACTTTCAGATATAGGGAATCCAACTACTTCACTAGATACTATACTACTCTATACTTTTGCCGTTTTGTTAGAAAGTGATAATTATGGAGATGCTCTACGGCTTGCCATATATGTGTCTAGAGACACTACCTACATCGCTATGTTGGTTTCTACCATATGCTCTTTATTATACCCTATAGAAGCTACTAAAAGCCGACTACCGAAACTGCCTAAGCGATTCGAATATCGTCGGATCCAAGAAATGGATCATATGCCTGATATAATAACACGATTTAGAGGACCCTTTAAATTCTTATCAAACCTTTACCCTACACCTATCACTTATAAAGGACACACCTATTGTTGTTTAGAGGCTGCCTACCAAGCACAAAAATCTTTAGATCCTGCTATACAGGAAAGATTTACTAACATACGACTTCCTTACAAAGCCCGCGGTATGGGGCATCGCATCAAAACGATTCGCCCAGATTGGTTTGACATACGAATATCCATCATGGAGGAATTACTGTACATTAAGTTTTCTCATCCACAATTAAAAGAATGGCTACAATGCACAGGACAAAGTAAAATCGTAGAATGCAATACTTGGGGAGACACCTTCTGGGGTATCTACAATGGAGTCGGGGAGAATCATTTAGGTACACTTCTTATGAAAGTTCGAGATACACTTCTTTGACTTAACCTTTCCCCTATTGTCCTACCCAATATTTCATGGTATACTTTAACGGTATACAAGCGCCTATAGCTCAGGGGATAGAGCGCCGGTCTCCGGAACCGGGTGCGCAGGTTCGATTCCTGCTAGGCGCACCATTGATATGATTGGATTCTCACCGTTGTTGAGAATCCATTTTTTGCAATTGAGCCCAATTTGAAAATTTTCTCTTGCCAAACTCATACAAAAGGAGTATACTAGACCCAATTATTGAAAGAAAGGAGTCACTACAATGATGAACCAAGTCAACTTAGCTGCTACAAATGCAAATACATTTTATTGGTTCTTTATCCAAACTACGGGTAAAGAACTATTTGAGCTACGCTAATTTAGGTATCATCACTGAGTGGCTTTAAATAGTGGTAAGGGCTACCCGTACTAAGGTATAGGCGGGTAGCCCTTTTTATATGTCTACCTATACCACCACTCACGAATACCTAGAAATACTATTAGAATTAAATTTAGGAGGACATTATGATTATTCGATTACACACTACAGCAACAGAAGAACAAATTGCAGAATTACGTCAACTATTAGAAGCCACTGGCGTTACATTACACCCTGTACATGGAGAACAACAAGATATCATCGGTTTGATCGGCGATACGTCTCGTGTGGACTTACGCACCATTGAATCCCTTCCATATGTGGAAAAAGTAATGCGCATTCAGGAGCCTTTCAAAAAAGCAAACCGCAAATTCCACCCACAAGACACTGTGGTTACTGTAGGAGATGCTAAAATCGGTGGCGGTCACTTCGCTATCATCGCTGGTCCTTGCTCCGTAGAAACACCGGAACAAGTCATCGAAGTTGCTAAAGCTGTAAAAGCTGCTGGTGCTACGATTCTACGTGGTGGTGCTTTCAAACCTCGTACTTCCCCATACTCTTTCCAAGGCATGGGGCCAAGCGGTTTAGCTCTATTAGAAGCCGCTAAAAAAGAAACTGGTCTACCAATCGTGTCCGAAGTTATGGACCCATCTCAATTGGAATACTTCGACAATGTAGATATGCTACAAATCGGCGCTCGTAATATGCAAAACTTCACACTTTTAAAAGAAGTTGGTAAATTGCGCAAACCAATTTTATTAAAACGTGGTCTATGCGCTACCTACGAAGAATGGTTAATGGCTGCGGAATACATCATGAGCGAAGGGAATGAGCAAATCGTCCTTTGCGAACGGGGTATCCGCACATTTGAAACACGTACTCGCAATACATTGGATGTGACAGCGATCCCAATGATGCACGAGTTATCCCACTTACCAATCATCATGGACCCAAGTCATGCAGCGGGCATGAGCCGCGTGGTTCCATCTTTATCCTTAGCCTCTGTTGGTGGCGGCGCTGATGGATTGATGATCGAAGTGCACAACAATCCTGAAAAAGCACTTTGTGACGGTCCACAATCCTTACGTCCTGACCAATTCGCTACCTTGGCTAACCAAGTATTCACACTTCGTGATGCATTAGGCCAAAACTAGGTCATACCTATGGATACCATTCATATTCAGGCCTCCACGTCCTATGATGTGATCATCAAACGACATAGCTTGCCACGCATCGGCGAGCACTTGCAAGAGATAAAACCTGCTTGTTCCGTCATGATTGTGACCGACGACAATGTGGGCCCCCTCTATGCATCCACCGTATCAGATTCCCTAGAGCAGGCAGGCTACACCGTTCATACCTACACCTTTCCCCATGGTGAAAGTGAAAAAAACGGTCATCGTCTCATGGATCTAGTAGACACATTGGGCCATGCAAAATTAACTCGTAAAGACTTAATTATCGCTTTAGGTGGTGGCGTTGTGGGCGACCTAGCTGGATTCGCTGCTGCCACCTATCTGCGGGGCATCGATTATGTGCAAGTCCCTACTTCACTCTTGGCGGCTGTCGATTCCTCTGTAGGCGGTAAAACAGCTGTGAATCTAGAGTGTGGTAAAAATTTATGGGGGGCTTTCAAACAGCCTATCCTTGTTCTTTGTGACCCAGAAACACTTTCTACCTTACCTAAAGAAGAGTGGATTAACGGATGCGGGGAAATCATTAAATACGGTTTCTTAGGCCATTCCGAACTGTTAGATCAACTGCAGGATCGACCACTCTTACAATATCCAAAAGATGTGGATTCCATCATCGCTCAATGCGTGCGCATCAAAGCCTATGTAGTAGAAGTAGATGAAAAGGAAAGCGGTCTTCGCGCGACCTTGAATCTAGGTCATACCTTTGGACATGGCATCGAGCATGGTAGTGCTTTCACCATCCCCCACGGCAATGCAGTCGCATTGGGATTGCTTATCATGGCAAGAGGCGCCGTAGCTCACGAAGAGCTAGACCCTACCATTATTCCTAATATTGAACAGCTACTAGTAGCCCATGAATTGCCCACTACAACGACGATTGCAAAAGATGTCATCTTAGAAGAAGCTAGTCACGATAAAAAAGCCTCTGGCTCTTCCATTACCATCGTAGTTCCTACAGGGTACGGTACGTCAGTACTAAAACGAGTAACTTTCGAGGAACTCGCAACGTACTGCATTCAATGACTATAATAACTACTATTGTATAGTTTATATATGTAACAACACCGATTCCCTTTTATAATTATGGCTTTAATTATCGCATGATACTGATATGTCCAAATAATAGAAAGGATTCTTATGCAACAAGTTTCTAATATTCCTTTATGCGGCACGATTCCATCAATCCCTGCCAAAGCACATGCCCATCGTGCTTTAATTGCAGCTGCCTTGGCAGATAGCCCTAGCACCCTTTTAATTTCCCATTCTTCTAAAGACATTGATGCTACTATGGCTTCCCTACGAGCCCTCGGTGTCACGATCACCTATGAAAATGGGGTGGCTCATGTCACTCCGGGCCCTGTTCCTGCTATGGGACAAGTATTGCCCCACGAATCAGGCACCACATTGCGATTGCTCTTACCCGTGTCCGCTTCTATTTGCGATACTGTGAAAGCCGATGCCAAAGGGCGTTTACCAAAACGTCCACTAGAACCATTGCTGAGCGAAATGAAAGACCATGGTGTATCCTTTTCACAAGATGCACCGCCTTTCACTATGACAGGTCGATTACAAGGTGGTACCTTCTCCATGACGGGCACCGTAAGTTCTCAATTCTTCTCTGGGCTTCTGTTGGCGGCACCACAACTGGGACACACCACGGTGAATTGCACCAGTTCTTTGCAATCGAAAGACTATGTGACATTAACTATAGAAACGATGAAAGATTTTGGTGTGTCAGTAGCAGAAGGCATCACCGAAGAAGGGCATCCACGTTTTACCATCGAAGAGAACCAACACTTTCACGGCAATGAGCAATACCCCATCGAGGGAGATTGGTCGAATGGCGCTATTTGGTTAGTGGCAGCCGCTATGACTGGTCAATCTATCTCTATCACAGGATTGCGCCCTAATTCTGTACAAGCAGATAAACGAATCCTTTCCATTTTGGAAAGTGCTGGTGTCAATTGTACCTGGAATGGCACGACTGTAACAGTTACGGGCAAAGCCCATGAGCCAATCCATGTGAATTTAGAACAAATGCCAGATTTATTACCTATTCTATCTAGCTTAGCTTGCTCCATTGAAGGAGAATCTGCTTTCATCAATGGCGCCCGCCTTCGCTTGAAAGAGTCGGATCGTTTAGAAGCGGTAGCACAGCTAGTTCGCGATTCTGGAGGCACCGTTCGTATCGAAGGAGATAATCTGTACATCACTGGAACAGGTACTCTTACAGGAGGCACCGTGGACTGTGTCAACGACCATCGCCTCGTTATGGCTGGTGCATTGAATGCACTCATCGCCACATCCCCTATGATTTTAAAAGACAGCGAAGCCATCAGTAAGTCCTATCCTCACTTTTTTGAAGACTGGAAACTGTTGGGCGGAGAAACTCATAGCATATAAATATATTTAACAAATAAGGAGTAATTATGGCATCCTATTTCGGTCGTACTGTGAAAGTCTCCACTTTCGGAGCCTCTCATGGTCAAGCTATTGGCGGAGTTGTGGACGGACTTCCCTGCGGGTTTCCAGTCAACCTAGAAGCCTTACAATCCTTCCTGAAGCGGCGAGCTCCAGGGCAACATCAATTGCAAACACAACGAAAAGAAGCAGATATCCCTGAGTTTCAAGCAGGCATCGTACAAGGCAGACTGAGCGGATCTCCTTTGGCTTTCACTATTCAAAATACATCCCAACGAAGTGGCGATTACGATAACCTACGAGATATACCACGCCCATCCCATGCGGATTACACCGCCCGCATGCGCTACGGCGAGTACGTAGATATGCGTGGAGGCGGTCATTTCTCCGCTCGTATAACTGCCCCTGTGTGCGTAGCTGGTGGCATTGCTATACAACTATTAGAATCCATTGGTATTCACATTAGAGCACACTTAGCACAAGTGGGTACTGTTCAAGATGTTCCTGTCAATTATACTAACCCACCTATGGACAAGCTCGCTAGTATCAGCGCAGAGGTCATTCCTATGCTAGATCGTGTACAACGTCATGCCGCAGAGCAACTTGTCTTGGAGTTGAAAACATCTGGCGATTCCACTGGTGGCATCGTAGAAGTCTTCGCTACCGGGTTACCAGTTGGCATGGGAAACCCCAATTATGATGGCATTGAAAACCGCTTAGGCACCACACTCTTTGGTATGCCTGCGGTAAAAGGCATTTCCTTTGGGTCTGGTTTCCCTGGCTGCGCCTCCCGTGGAAGCGAGCAAAACGATCCTTTCATCATCACTGACGAAGGCGTTCGCACGGAGAAAAATAACAGCGGTGGCATCCAAGGTGGTATTACCAATGGCATGCCCCTTGTCATGCAAGTAGGGATTAAGCCCACACCGTCTATTTATCTCGAGCAATCTTCCGTGTCCCTTAGTAACCACCGTGCAGAAGTGTTACAAATTCAAGGTCGCCACGACCCTTGCGTAGCCCTACGTGCCGTGCCTGTGGTAGAGGCCTTGACAGCTCTTGTCCTCTTAGATTTTGTGCTGGAACATGATCCACATGCATTCCGTCATTTCAGTCATCGTACGTTGGAGGTGTAAATGTTTGGATTGTTAGGCCGTAACTTGGGCCACACCTACTCCCCTATGATTCATCAAGCCTTAGGAAATACATCCTATGACATATTTGAAATAGAACCCGACCAACTACAAGATTTTTTTAATCGTTCTGACTTGCAAGGCTTAAATATTACTATCCCCTACAAAATCAATGCCTTACAAGCTTGTAAAAGTATTAGTGATATAGCCGAGTCTATTGGTTGTGTAAATACCATGGTAAAACAAAAAGATGGTTCCTGGTATGGAACTAACACGGATTATGATGGATTCTTAGCTACACTATCTTGGTCTAATATTGCGGTCAATGAAAAACATTGCCTCATCCTTGGTGATGGGGCTTCTTCAAATACAGTTCATGTTGCCTTAGAGCGTCTAGGGGCAGCATCCATTACCCATATCAGCCGTCATCAGTTTCCTAAGTATGAGCACATCCCGCAGTTCTACGAGAGAGCTCAAATTATAATCAACTGTACACCTGTAGGTATGTATCCGCACTGTCCGAATCAAAGTATTCAATTGGCACCTTTTAAATGCTTAGAGGGTGTCATCGACTTAGTGTACAATCCTCATCGTACAGGCATTTTATTAGAGGCAGAATCCCTCGGCATTCCTCATGTGAATGGACTTATCTTCTTATTGGCACAAGCCATTGCTGCTAGTGCTTTATTTTTACATCGCACCTATGATGAAAGTATCCTTTCAGATCTATACAAACAGTTCCGACAAGATCAAGAGAACATAGTTCTCATCGGTATGCCTGGGTCTGGTAAAAGTACCATCGGTGAAGCCTTAGTAACGCTAACAGGACGAACACTGGTGGATATAGACCATCTCATTACAGAGGAAGTCGGTTCCATTAGCGATTATATTTTAACGCATGGTGAGCCTGCATTCCGTGCCATAGAATCCAAGATGATCGCCGATGTGGGCAAACAAATAGGGCTGATCATCTCCACCGGTGGCGGTGCCGTCACTATAGCAGAAAACTATGGTCCCCTTCATCAAAATGGACGTATCTATGAAATCTATCGTCCCTTAGAAGATCTCGATACAACAGGCCGTGTTCTCTCCTCTGGTGGGATAGAACGATTGCAACAGCTATACGCAGAACGGGCTCCCCTGTATGCAAGATTCCGACAAGTACAAGTTGAAAATGTAGGGACACCTGAAAGCGTGGCTCAACGTATCCTAGAGGACTTTAGCAAAAATCTAGTTTTACATTATTAAATATATATAAATTGGCTTTCATAGGTGTTTCTTAGAACCCCGTGAAAGCCTTTTTACTGTCTAACCATAGTCATTCAGTAGTATTAATTGACATTCTATAGAAAATAGTTTACTATTATCAAATATAAAAGTT